>WQWD01000327.1 GCA_009785545.1 Treponema sp.
TGCTTTTGAAACGTTAAAAACCGTAGACATGATTTCTGACGACATGGTTTGGGACGTAAAGGGTTTTTGCGGAAAGAAACAGCCAATGACTGTAGGCATGGGCGGCCCTGCCATTCGTTGTGACATCAACATAGGAGGCAGATAACGATGGACAAACAATTAACAATCAGCAATCAAACCTTAAAAGAAGCTGCGCATTACGCATTAGATTCGTTAAAAAAAGCGGGAGCGGACAAAGCTGCCTGCAAAGCAAATAAAGGGCGGCAAGACGAATTCAATGTAGAAGCAAATAAGTTTTCATTGATGCGTACACTTTTTAATGATGAGTTAACACTAAAAGTGATAAAAGACAATCGAAAAGGTATAACAAAAATCAACAAAATGGATAAGGATTCCATAGACAAGGCGGTAACGGATTGTATCACACTTGCCTCCGGCGCACTGCCTGACGAAGCTGAAGACATTGCCGAAAAAATCGAGAATAAAACATTTGATCAAACCATCGGCGGCAATGATATGGAAAAACTTTTTGGAAGAACAAAAGATTTTCTTGAGCAGCTCAAAGACGAATATCCCAAAATCGTATTGGAAGGAATGACAACAGATTTTAACAGTGAGCAAACCATTTATGTTAATTCCAATGGCGTAGAATTTACCCAAAGCGAAGAGTATTACAGTGCAGGAACCATGTTTTCTGCAAAAGACGGAGAAAAATCATCATCGTTTAATTATTCTTCATGGGGTCTTTCATCACTTGATAGGCCGTTTATGGATCTGGATATGCACCGCACTTTGCTTTCTGAATCCGAGCAATCTTTGGATCCCCGCATGGTCGAAGACAAGTTTACAGGCAAAATAATTGTAACGCCTGCGTGTAATGACATGATATGGGAAACAATCGTTGGATGTTTTCTCTGCGAAAGAGCTCTTGTCGAAGGGACAAGCCGCTGGAAAGATTCACTTGGAACAAAGGTTGCCGATTCAAGTTTAACTTTTAGCGTAACGCCATTTAATCCCGCTATCATCGCTGGAGAGCGTTTTACCGCTGACGGTTACGAAAGTAAAGATATGGATTTTATCCGAGACGGCATACTAAAATCTTTTGCGCTTTCTCTTTACGGCTCCCGCAAAACCGGGAAACCAAGAGCCCTCACCCTTTCACAAAATATCGAAGTAGCGGCCGGAAACACTCCGTTAGCCGAAATGATAAAGGGAATCGACAAGGGTATATTGCTTAACCGTTTTTCCGGCGCATCACCCGGAATCAGCGGAGATGTATCGGGCGTTGCAAAAAACAGTTTCCTGATTGAGAATGGCGCAATCACCGGCGCGTTAAAAGAGACGATGGTTTCGTTTAACATTTTAGATGTTCTGAAAAAAATCGACATATCAAAGGAGCGCAGTTTCAGCGGTTATAGTATTCTGCCATGGTGCTGCTTTGAAGGCGTAACAATTTCCGGCGCACAATAAAAACACAGAAATGTATGCTTGAAGAGCCTGCTTGAAGGGTTGGTTCGGCATACATTTCTGCATTTTTCAATTCTACAAACTATCCCCAAAGTCCTTTTTAAATTTATCAGCTAACCTCTGAGGCCAGTCCGAAACAGGCTCGAGCTTGCCAAAGAAGAATCGCAGGATTTTGGGTTCCAGCGTAAACCTTAAACCGCCGATTAAGTGACGATTTTCGTGCAGCCATGTAAGTCTGTCTGCAATATATTTTACATGAGACAGCGAGAACACACGTTTTGGCAGAGCAAGCCTAAGGAGTTCCATTTCGGCGAGATGCTCACTGCCGTCGGCGTTACGCTCTTCGCTTATCGTGCCGCGTTCCATCCCACGAACACCGCTGGCGATGTATGCCGCTATTGCCAAAGCGCCGGCACGGTATTGTTCCTGCGGTATATGATCGCAAAACTCCATCGCATTTACGTGGCAGCCCAATCCTCCCGAAGGAGTTACAACAGAAATCTTTGCGGCAAGCAATTCATTTACAAGTGCCTCGACAAATAACGGAGTTTGCTCGATAACGTGAATGTCGAGATTTTCCCACAAGCCGATTGACAGAGCTTCCATTTCACGGACAGACATTCCTCCATAAGTTATAAATCCTTCGTAAAGAGGAACAAGGCCGATCATTTCGTTGTACAAATCTTCACGATTCATAAACAGTCCGCCGCCTCTGGCGCACCCAAGTTTACGTGCGGAAAAATACGTTATGTCAAACAAACGTCCCAACTCAAGACAAATATCTTTTAGTGATGTGTTTCCGAATTCTTTTTCACGCATTTTTATAAAGTACAAATTATCCGATAACAACGATGCATCAAAGACTGTCAATATCCCTGCGTCTTTTGCGATTTTTACAGCTTCTCGCATATTACCCACAGAAACGGGCTGCCCGCCTATCAAATTGGTTCCTGCTTCGATCCGCAAAAAACAAATATTTTCGGCTCCCAGTGTTTCGATTTCATGGCGTAAACGGGCGATGTCTAAATCACCTTTGAACGGCAAATCGCTGTTTACCTGAAGCCCTTCTTTTCTGACGATTTCGACAACTTTTCCACCGTTTCGCATGATGTGAGCTTTTGTCGTTGTAAAATGGTAGTTCATCAGTGCGGTTTGACCGGGTTTTACAAAAGTTTGGCAGATGATGTTTTCGCAAGCTCTGCCCTGATGTGCCGGAAGGAAAAAATTGACCCCAAAGATTTCTTTGATCGTCTTTTCTAATCTGTAAAAAGTTTCAGAACCGGCGTAGGAATCATCGGCATCCAACATAGCAGCTAGCTGAGCCTGACTCATGGCGTTAGTCCCCGAGTCTGTCAGCATATCAAGAAATACATCACGATTCTTTAACAAAAAGGTGTTGTTTCCCGCTTCCTGCGATGCTTTCAATCGATCTTCCAAAGGAAGAAGGTTGAGTCTTTGAATTACACGAGTTTTGTGCATTTCGAGGGGAATGCACTCCCCGCTTCGGAATTTTACCGGCATAATGCCTCCTCTTGCGTGGAGACA
>WQWD01000328.1 GCA_009785545.1 Treponema sp.
AGTGCCTTCTTTGTAATTACACAATGTTTTAAAATATCTTCTGAGAATTTCCTGCTTGGAAGCTTCTCTTACACACTCATCATCAGTTATGCAAAAACCTACCATGTTTACGCCCATGTCCGTAGGAGATTTGTATGTTTTTTCATTTCCGATAATTTGGACAAGTATGTTTTTTACTAAAGGAAAAACTTCGATGTCTCTGTTGTAGTTAACTGCAACTTTTTTGTACGCCTCAAGATGGTACGGGTCTATGCTGTTTACATCGTTCAAATCCGCCGTAGCGGCTTCGTACGCCAGATTAACAGGGTGGTTCAGCGGCAAATTCCAAATAGGAAAAGTTTCAAACTTGGCATACCCTGCCTTTATCCCCTTTTTATGCTCATGATAAATTTGCGAAAGGCAGGTTGCCAGTTTGCCGCTTCCCGGGCCGGGTGCAGTAACTACTACAAGCGGTTTTGTTGTTTCAATGTACGGGTTAGAACCGTATCCATTGTCACTTACAGCATTGTCAACATTCATCGGGTAATCGTTTATCGGTTTATGAATATAAACATTTTCGCCCCTATGCTGCAGTTTGTTTTTAAACCAATCGGCAGGAGTTTGCCCTGCATATTGCGTAATTACAATACTGCTTATGTACAGCCCCATATTTCTGATTGCATCGATAAGACGCAGACAATCCAAATCATAAGAGATTCCCAAATCGGCTCTGATTTTATTCTTCGCTATGTCTGCCGCATTTATGCAGATAACGATTTCAGTTTTTTCTTTTAATTCACGTAACAGCAGAATTTTACCGTTTACATTAAAACCGGGAAGTACCCTCGCAGCGTGGTAATCATCAAAAAGCTTTCCGCCAAATTCCAGATACAATTTTTGATGAAACTGCCCAACTTTTTTGAGTATTTGCTCAGTCTGAGTTTTTATATAAAGCGAATTATCAAAGCCGATTTTCATTCTTCAATTCTCACTTCTTGTGATATTCCTGCAATGAATAAACCTGTTCAGATTTAACATTTATCTTTTCTTCGATACCTTTTGCCGCCGCTAATGCCGCAGTTAAAGTTGTCAAATACGGGACACTGTATCTGATTGCCGATTTTCTGATGTAAGAATCATCACGATTGCTGACTTTGCTGCTTGTCGGAGTATTGATGATAATATCAAGGTTTTTGTTTTTAATGGCATCTTCGATATTCGGGCGACCTTCGCCAAGTTTATGAATGCTTTCAGCC
The DNA here is from genome assembly GCA_009785545.1 of Treponema sp. GTDB lineage: Bacteria > Spirochaetota > Spirochaetia > Treponematales > Breznakiellaceae > WQXQ01. The sequence goes on from WQWD01000328.1 coordinate 1,236, forward strand.
TTTACCCCATTGGAGACAAGGTAACCGCAAGTTCCTTTGGTTGCGACAATTTTAAAACCCATAGCCTCAAATCTTTTGGCAACTTCCTTTGCCTGCTCTTTGTCTTTTTCCGAAACCGAAATCAACACCGAGCCTGACTTGGGAAGAATGTTTTTTGCGCCTTCGAGCGCTTTGTAAAACGCAAGGCCAAACGAATCTGACAAACCTAAAACTTCTCCCGTTGAGCGCATTTCAGGCCCCAGTATGGGATCAACTTCGGGGAACATACCAAATGGCAAGACTGATTCTTTAACGCCGTAGTAAGAGACTTCGGGTTTTTTCATTGACAGTAAATCGACATCTTCACCCATTACAAGTTTTACTGCGATTTTTGCCATGTTGAAGTTGCACACTTTTGAAACAATCGGCACAGTTCTTGACGCACGAGGATTAGCTTCTAACACATAAACTTTCCCCTGATGAATAGCGTATTGAACATTCATTAGTCCAACAACGCCTAACTCACCTGCGATTTTGCAGGTATAATCGTTAATTGTTTTGGTTTGTTCCGGCGTAATGTTGATGGTTGGAATTACACAAGCCGAATCTCCTGAGTGAATTCCGGCATATTCGATGTGTTCCATAATTGCAGGCACAAAAGCGTTTTTACCATTTGCAAGTGCGTCAGCTTCACATTCAAGAGCGTTATCTAAAAATTTGTCAATTAATACCGGGCTTTCATCGCTGATGTATTGAGCATTTACATTGAGATAGTTTTTAAGCTGATTGTTGTCAAACACAATTTCCATAGCACGGCCGCCCAAAACATAAGAAGGTCTTACCATTACCGGGTACCCGATACCGTTAGCAACGCCGGCGGCTTCTTCGTAGTTACACGCCATGCCGGACTGTGGCATTGGTATATTCATTTTGTCCATCATCTTTCTGAACAAATCTCTGTCTTCCGCCAATGCGATTGTTTCGGGGGAAGTGCCAAGTATCGGCACGCCTGCGTTTTTAAGCTCCATTGCGATATTAAGCGGAGTTTGTCCGCCGAATTGCACGATTACACCCATCGGTTTTTCCTGTTCGCATATTGAAAGAACTTCCTCGACAGTAAGAGGTTCAAAGTAGAGTCTGTCGGATGTATCGTAATCGGTGGAAACAGTTGAGGGGTTGCAGTTTATCATGATTGTTTCGTAGCCTAATTCACGTAACGAAAACGCTGTATGCACACAACAGTAGTCAAACTCGATACCTTGCCCGATTCTGTTGGGGCCGCCGCCAAGAATAACAATTTTCTTTTTATCGGTGTCGTTTAACGTTGGCTTCACTCCCCGTTTATCCCTTGATACCTTTACTTCGCCGCCAAGTTTGCCTGTGCCGTTGTAAGTTGAGTAGTAATATTCGGCGTCTGCGCCGCTGACAGGTATGATGTCCCATTCTTCTTTTATGCCCAGATTTTTTCTGTGCAGCCTTATGTATTCTTCGGGAACTTCAAGCAGTACAGAAAGGTATTTGTCGCCAAATCCGTCTTTTTTTGCCTTTATAAGCAAATTATCGGGGAGTACCCGTTTTTTATAACTGATGATTTCTTTTTCTAGAACTACCAATTCATTCATTTGCTCAAGGAAATACTTTTTAATTTTTGTTATATTATAAATTTCGTCTAAACTGACGTCTCTGCGAAGCAGCTCATAAATGACAAAGTGTTTTTCGCTGTTTGGAAACGCTATTTTTTGAAGCAATTCTTCATTTGAAAGAGCCGTGAAATTTTTGGCAAACCCTAA
>WQWD01000329.1 GCA_009785545.1 Treponema sp.
GCAAAATAAAATCGCATGGTTTCAAATTCAAAGGGAGGGCGGTCTATTACGTCAATTGGAATAAATGTTGCAGCAAGTCCGCTCATCATGCCCATGTAAAACATATAGTCCTTTAAAATTTTCTTTTTTGAAAGGAAAAACCATGGGAAAAGCAAAACACTCACGGCGCAGATATTTTCAAATGTAACAGTTCTGATTGCCCAAGGCATCCATGATTGATAAGGCTCAAAAAAAAGTTTTAAAAAGTGTAAAACAAAACTTAATAAAAGAACGGCAAACAATACGATAAACGAAGTTTTTTTGCTTTTTTTTCGCAGCAAAAAGTACAGACCAACCGCCATTCCAAAAGCGGTTGTTAAGTATAAAAAATAATAAAAGTTAAAGTATTCAACCACTTTTTTAGGATAAAATTGTTTTCAAACTGTGTCAACTCTATTGTCATCGGCATTAAAATTTGATATTCTTAATACTGGAGGCTTACTAATGAATCCCTTTTATTTTGAAGATGACGATGAATGTGCGGAAAAAACCAATTCATCTACTATAGATCCGCTTGCGGCAAAAATGCTTAAAACTAGGACAATCCTGATTTCCGGCGAAATAAACAAGGAATTGGCGGAAAAAACCATACGTCAATTGCTGCTTTTGGAAGATTCAAGCGATGAGCCCATCCGTGTTTTTATCGATTCTCCCGGCGGAGACGCAGATGCGGGGTACGCCATTTTCGACATGATTCGTTTTGTTACACCTCAAGTGTGGACAATCGGTATGGGGTTGGTTGCCAGCGCAGCCGCCATCATTCAGCTTGCCGCACCCAAAGAATGTCGTGTAGGACTGCCAAACAGCCACTATCTGATTCACCAGCCGCTTTCGGGGATTCGCGGTGTTGCCACAGACATTGAGATTCACGCTAAGGAAGTGGAAAAACTGCGTGAAAGAATCAACGCTCTCATTTCGCAGGAAACAGGCAAACCAATCTCACAAGTTGAAAAAGACACCGACCGTGATTTTTGGATGTCTGCCGAAGAAGCGGTGAGTTATGGTTTGATCAGCAAAGTTATTACAAACAGAAAAGAGATTTAGGAGAAAAGTTAATGCTGGAAACTGAACAATTGATAAGGAAAGCCGAAACTTTACCGAATGTTTTATTTCAAGAAGCGGTGCATTACATAGATTATTTATCCCAGAAAGCACAATCTGCTTATTTTGCAGAAAAACTAATAGAAGCAGAAAACGAAGCAAATAAACCCAATGCTGTATGGCTTGATGAAAACGAGTTTTGGAACGAAGACGATTGAAATATAATGTTCGCTTTTCACCCTTTGCAAAAGAAGATAAAAAAGAAATAAAAATTTATTTATCCAAATTTTATACGGAAACACCACGCCGATTTACTACAGCATTAAAAGAGTACATTAATAATTTGAAAAATAACCCATACATATACCCTGAATATCCAGAGAATACGGATTACCACCGTATGTTTGTCAATAATTATGTTGTCTTTTATAAAATTAATGACACAGAAAAGCAAATAGACATTTACCGTATTTTAAGAGCTTCATGGGATTTGCCAAAATACTTATAACCCAACAGCAACCTCATCAGAAGAAATATGAAAATGTTCATGCTTGGTGTCTAATATGCGTTAGGCGAAGTAAAAAAATATTAAAAAAATAGTTGATCGAAATAAAGAGTGTATGGTATATTTTATGTAGTGCATTAGGAGGTTTTATGAAAAAGATTATTTTTGCATTGGCTATTGCGTTCGTTGCAATAGGTACGGTTTACTCTCAAAGCAATAGACCGGTGAACCCTGCCATTTCATTGGAAAGGGCTATAGAAATTGCCTCTGCTGATCTTTCGGCACGAGGTATTTCCGCAACATTCCACAGGCATTCCGGCATGGACTGGGAACGTGGGCAATGGGTTTGGGAACTGGAATTCAGACCCAATAATCAAAGAGGTGTAATTGAGTATTACATCAATGTACACACAGGCGCTATTGTAAAATTTGAAACAGAAGGGGATTTTCGATCTGCGGCAAGGCCTGCAAGACCCGCAAATCCTGTTATCTCTTTAGATAGAGCAATAGAAATTGCTGAAGCGGATCTTGTCAGGAGGAACATTTCAGCAACATTTCGCACACATTCCGGCATGGACTGGGAGCGTGGGCAATGGGTTTGGGAGCTGGAATTCAGACCTAATAATCAAAGAGGCGTAATCGAGTATTACATCAATGTAGACACAGGTGCTATTGTAAAATTTGAATGGGATCGTTGATGATGGGCGATGTCCGAAAAGTTGGTAACTTTTCGGACAGCCTTTGAATTTCCTCATATTTCTACGAAATATTGCGAAAATTCTTAAACTAAGGAAGATGTCCGAATAAGTTCCTAACTTTTCGAACATCGCCGACTTCAGGGCGAGGTTGTTGATTCTACTTTTAATTCCATTCTGTTCGTTCTTGTTTTCATACCTAAATGTTCATAGAAGTTTTTTGCATTTTTGTTAAAATCCCAAACTGTTAACGTAATATATTGTGCTCTTTTTTCTTTTGCATATAATTTTACTTTTTCAAATAGTTTTTTCCCAATTCCCTTTTGTCTATATTTTTCATCTACACAGAAATCGTCAATCTCGATATTTGTCATATCAGGATACATAAAATGATTTTTTATTTCAAATACTGATACGATACAAAATCCGATAATCTCATTTTCGTTATCGACGACAAATACCTCTCTATTATTATCTTCTATAATGCCTTTTATATTTACTGTATGTTTCCCAATCAAATCAGGGCGTGCTTCGGAATGAAGTTTAAATGCCTGTTCCTCTAAAACCATTATTTTTTCTATATCCAATAAATTGGCAATTCTTATATCCATAAATTCTATCCTTTTATTATTTTATACTGAATAATACAAGTATACACAAGCAATATTTTAAGTATTATTGATGTAAAAAGAGTGTTTTAAAAATATTTTCTTTGTTTAAAA
>WQWD01000330.1 GCA_009785545.1 Treponema sp.
ACAAAACGTCAATATAACTTTTCTCGGGAAGAACGCCATCCGTGTATTCGGAGGGCTTTTTCATATACAAAACATGGAGGTTTCAACATGAAACACAAACTCAGAGTAATCGGAATTATTGCCCTTGCGGTGATAATCGGCTTTATCGCAACAGCTTGCGACGAAGACAACAACGGTGGCAACAATCCACCACCGCTAACCGCAGGACTGTTTGCTGGAATACTGCCAAACCTTGGCGAACGGGTAACGGACGTTGAGGCGAACGATCTGCAAGCAGTCTTGGATCACGTCAACGCCAACGCCGCTGACGGGCATTTCACATGGATTCTTGGCGAGAACATAGCGGTTGACGGGAGCACAACCCGAGCGCTCAACCAAACCGACGCAAGGCTGACGATAATCGGTCTTGGGCAGGAGCGGACGATTTCGGTTACATCGAACGGAAGGATTTTCACCTTAGGTGCGGAGGGGCAGACTGGCATAAGCCTGACGCTGGGCAACAACATCGCACTGGTCGGGTTCAACGCAAACGACAACGGGATGGTGCTGGTGGAGCAAACGGCGGCGTTCACCATGCTTGCAGGATCGGAGATCAGGGGCAATACCAATTCTGGAAACGCAATTGCAAATAACGTTGGTACGGCGGTGTATGTTGTGTCTGGTAGCAGCTTCACCATGCTCGGCGGAAGCATAACTGGTAACCACTCTACGACTACGGAAAATACGGCAAGGGGCGGCGGACTGTTCGCCAGTGGTGCAGGTACAGTCATCACGCTGGCAGGCGGCAACATAACCGGCAACACCGCCGTTTGGGGAGGGGATATGTTTGTTATGGATAGTGTCGCCTCGTTTACCCTGTCTGGAACCGCCTCTGTGGGAACGGTCGGGCTGCACGCCGCCACCAACGCAACAGCTTTCACTTTGCTGACCGTAGCCGACGACTGGACGGGTACTGTCTCGAGTCTTAACCTGCGGGGTAATGGTTCCACCATAGCCCATGTAATCAGTTGGTGGAACAACAGGGACGTGCTGACGGGCCCGGGCGTGAACGCCGCCAATGTCGCCAGAATCCCACTGGGGAACTTTGTTTCCGTCGCCACAAGCGAAGAGGGCAGGCAGCCCATCGCCCCCACCCACCACATCAACGCCGAGGGCGTGCTTGTGGCGAATGCGCCATAAATCCGCCTTTGTGCGGATTTATGGCGTCGGAGTTTTGCGTTGCAAAACTCCAGCTAGTGTGCTGTAATATTCGGTTCGCAAAGTCACAATATGCGTTAATTCCTTGTTGAGCAAGGAATTAACTTAACCTGTATTGTGTCATTTGAATAAGACAGCACACGCGCAATCAACCCGCTGTGTGCGGATTGATGGCGTCGGAGTTTTGCGTTGCAAAACTCCCGCCAGAAAGTGGTAGTGTCGCAACTCGTGGCGGTCAGGGTTGTCCGAAAAGTGCGGATAAAGTCCGAAGTTGCTTTTCGGGCAGCCCCTTATGCAGAAAGCAAAAAAGAGCGTCATGGCACAAACTGCCGATGACGCTCTTAGTAAAGGAGTTCAGGGGTGACGCCCCTATTTGTTATGGTTTGGCAAGTTGTAATGTAGGCATTTTTGATTCAGCCGATGCCGAGAAACGCAGATAAAATATCAATACAGAAATAATTTTAGAGGACTCTATCATCATTCCCATTATATTCCAACGGAACTCGCCGTATAAAATGTTCAGCGGTGTCTGTGTGAGGAATACAACAGCGGCATAAAATACGACCGTTATGCGTACATAGTGAACTCCCGGCAGATATTGTCCAACTACAAAAGCGATGGAAGTAAGCATACCAAGCGTGTGCAGCCATCTGACTTCAATCGGGGCATTCATAACCGCCAATGTGCCGGCGATTAACGCTACCACTATCATGACAACCAGAAAGATAAGCCCTTTTTCTCTGCTTTCGGCAGTATTCGCCTTAAATATTTTATGAAATACCAAGTTACGAATTGTGCTGTAACTGGAGGCAACAATTAGTGATGCTTGCGTAGATATTCCTGTTGCCAACCCTATGGAAATAAACATAGTCATCCAAAAAAAACTTCCAATACCTGTTATGAGAAAATATCTTGTTTTATCTTTTATTTGATAAGACCAAAACTCAAAAGTAATGGTGACAACTCCTAAAATTTGCGCTAAAATAAACCATTGATTCATTTTTATACCCCTTCTTCTAATGTTATTGTTTCATATTTTTTACAATAAGCAAAACCCAATGCTCCGGGTCCTCCGTATGCGGCAATGGAGAGTCCGACATCTAAAATAGGATTTTCCATCTTCATTCCAAGCGCAGCTTCTGTGTTTCGGTAAAATGTCTTTGCGTCATCTTCGCTGAGTACATGACCAATACAAAAGTTAATATTTGGAGCTTCTTCTTTTAAGAAAAATTCGATTGACTCGTTAAGCAGAGTGAGAGCTTTTTGTTTTCCTCTCACACTGTTGAATTGTGCCAATTCGCCTTTTACAATCTGCAAAATAGGGCAGACTCCCAATAAAGTCCCCACGAAAAACGTTGCCCTGCCAGTTCTGCCGCCTCTTCTTAGGTACTCTAAACGCTCCACCATGAAGTACACCCTGACAGATTCAATTATTTTTTCTGCCATTTCCTCCGTTTCGAAAAGCGAAAGCCCGTCATCACGCATTTTTATTATTTCCCTCAAAATAAGGTGCTGACCTACACTTGCGTTCAGCGAATCTAATACCACAATCGTTCTGCCCGGATACATCTTCCTGAGCTTCTTTGCCGCAAGTTTGGCGCTTGCCTTCGAACCGCTGAGAGCGGACGATATGGTAAGCGACAAGATGTCTTTTCCTTCTTTTAAGTACGGAATATACGCATTGATATAATCCTGCACGCTGGGTTGATACGTCTTGGGGAAAAGTTTTTTTTCTTTGGTAAGCTTATTAAAATACTCCTCTCTGGTTATATCCACCCCTTCTTTAAAATG
>WQWD01000331.1 GCA_009785545.1 Treponema sp.
AAATTTTATCGCATGGTTTTATAAAAAACGCAATACTTTTTGAGAAAGATGTCAAAATTGTAATGTTCAGAATAGTGAGAAAAATGCTGTAAGTGGTTGTTTGGACATCGACTTATCGTATACCGGCGATGAGACTTGAACCGATACATACTCGCGTATGGTAGATTTTGATGCTTCTTTTGAAAATATTCATGGAAGAGTTTAATCAACAATTCCATTGCCTTTTAAATACCTTGCCATATCTTTGTCAAATTCGGAAATATAATCTCTGTCTTGTTTGATACGGAATTGCTCATAAACCTCACCTGCTTTTTTAACAGCTTCTTCATGTGAAACATTTCCCTTTCCCGGCAATACTTTTCGGCGATTGTTTTTAAGAAAAGTATCTGTTTCTTTTAACCAATCGTGCATACACATTGCTATGCCGTCTTCTGCCATTAACTCGGCATAATCTATAAACATTGTAACAAGGCGATTTAAACGAGAAAGCTCTGTTTCGTTTAGGTAATTCTTGGCAATGGTAGTATCTCTTTTTAAAATTTTGCCGTCTGGTGCGGCATTCCATGTGGTTAAACCCATAGTAGGATGTTTAACAGAAACCCTTTCTAAAATTAATTGAGCTGCCGTTTTTCCTGTAATTGCAAAATGGATTTTGTTTTGAACAAAGGCATAAAAATCTTTTGTAAGATTGCTGTTTTTGTCGTAATCGTAACTGCATTGTTCAAAAATATCTGCTATTTTCTGATAAGCGCGGCGTTCGCTGGCACGGATCTCTCTGATTTTTTCCAGTAATTCATCAAAATAATCCCGCCCAAAAGGCTGTCCGTTTTTTAACAGCTCCATATTAAGCAGATACCCTTTTTGGATATACTCTTTTAATGTTTTTGTTGCCCATTGGCGAAAGCGAGTAGCCTCTTTTGAGTTTACACGGTATCCTACGGCAATAATAGCATCAAGGTTGTAGAAATCAAGAGTGCGAGTAACTCTTCGCCCGCCTTCGTTTTGAACTATTTCCATTTTGGAAACAGTTGAATCTGGAGTTAATTCTTCTTCTTCGAAAATATTTTTTAAATGTTTGTTGATAGCGGGAATATTTACTTCAAAAAGCTCGGCAATTGCCTTCTGTGTCATCCAAAAGTTTTCATCTTTAAAGACAACTTCTACATAAACATTGCAGTTAGGCGTGGAATAAAGAGCGATTTTACCTTCTGAAAAACTTACCATGTTACCCATTCAATATATTCCATTTGAACAATACCTTTATAGTTATACCGTTGTCAAGGTCAGGTAGCTCTGTGTTTTTAGCGACAAAACATTATTAGGCTAGTTAATTTCTTGCGACAGTGTTGCGAGTTTTTTATTAGCACAGTAGGTTTCATAAAATTGCATTTGCATTTTATTGTTGTAGCAGAATATATGGTCTTTGTTTCAGGAAATTATCTAAACTGATAGAGACAGACTTTGATAAATCCCTGTATGCTGAGTATTCTCGTCCATTGAGATTTGCCAAAATTGAAAGGGATGTCCTCACGCAATTCCTTACTACATAAAGAATTACGATATACCGGCGATGAGACTTGAACTCATACATACTCGCGTATGGTAGATTTTGAATCTACTGCGTCTGCCATTCCGCCACGCCGGCATTTACTGATGGGGAACTAACCGAACTCCCCGTCAATTATTATACTACTCTCCAATAATCTTGACAAGCACTACGGGCACCAGTTTGCGCCCGCTTGCGCCTTGCCCGTCAACCTCGCCTTGAGACAGGCTCATTTACCATCGTTTTTTGTTTTCTGCCGCTTTGTAGTTGTAAACAGGTTTAATTACTTTTAGTATTTTTGCTGTTGGTTTGATATTGCTGATAATTTCGTTCATGTCTTTGTATGCAAAAGGGCTTTCGTCAATTGTGTTTTTGTTAACCGATGTGGAATAAATTCCTTCCATTGCTTTTTTGTAATCTTCCATTTTTAGCGTTGCAGCCGCTTTGGTTCTGCTCATTAATCTGCCTGCGCCGTGAGGTGAAGAAAAGTTCCAGTCAGGATTGCCTAAACCTTCGCAGACAAGACTGCCGTCACGCATATTGATCGGGATTAAATGTTTTTCGCCTAATCTTGCGGAGACAGCTCCCTTGCGTAAGATCATGGAGTCTGTGTCAATGTAATTGTGGATCGTGCAAAATTGCCCATCTATAACTTTTCGTTTGATTCCTAGCTCGTCTAAAATAATTGACATCATCGCTTTGCGATTTACTTCGGCAAAATATTGAATGATTTTCATGTCGTTGATGTAATCGTCAAAAAGTTTTCCGCTGGCGTACGCCAAATCTCTGGGAATACCGGCGGCGGTTCCGTTTTGGGTTAACTGATTCCATGCGGCTTTTTGATAATACTCTGCCACTTCCTTGCCCAAGTGGCGGCTGCCGGAGTGAATCACAATGTAAAGATTGTTTTCATCGTCACGGTTTGCTTCAATAAAATGATTGCCGCCGCCAAGCGTACCTATGCTTTTTCTTGCCCGTTGCAAATTAATCGAGGGACAGACTATGTCATCAAACGGAATTTTCGAGGTAAACTCATGCTCGGCGCTTCTGATGTCCATTCCGCTTGGAATATTATCATGAATGATTTTATCCAGCCGTACAGGATCAAAGCTCTTCGCCTCTTTAGTGTCTGCTTTGATAATCACTGTTTCCATGCCGCAGCCGATGTCCACTCCCACCAAATTGGGGACAATCTTGTCACTGATTGTCATGGTGGTTCCGATTGTGCAGCCCGCCCCAGCGTGAACATCAGGCATAAGGCGTATCTTGCTGCCGGCGGTAAAAGCCTGATCGCAAAGGGTCGTTATTTGTTCACGAGAGAACTCCTCTAAAGTGTCTGTGAATACTTTTGCGGTGTTATATTTGCCCGAAACTTCTATCATGATTCTTTGGAATTATAATGTAATTTTGATTTTGTTTCTATAAAAAACCTTGACAATT
>WQWD01000332.1 GCA_009785545.1 Treponema sp.
TAGTGGATGATAAAAAAGAACAAAAATTTATGATGGTTTTACGACCGTATCAAATACACGCAATAAAAAAAATAATGGAGCAAGCCTATAATCACGATGGTGGCTTTATTTGGCACGCTACAGGGAGCGGCAAAACTATTACTAGTTTTGTTGCTACAAAATTACTGGCACAAACAGCCGGTGGTGTTGCCCGTACCATAATGATTGTAGACCGCAAAGACCTTGATAGTCAAACCAAAGGCGAGTTTGGGAAATTTGCGTCAGAATACAACACAGGGCTTTCTACAGGGGATGCCGTAGACAATACCTTAATTGTTGGCATAGACAACAAATGGGAACTAATAGAAAACATCCTAAGCAAGAAAAACAGCAACACCATTATTGTCACAACCATCCAAAAATTAAGCCGCGCCATTCGTGATAGTCGCCGCGAATCTGAAAAGAACAAATTTGAAAAACTAAAAGGCGAACATATTGTGTTCATCGTGGATGAGTGCCATCGCGCCGTTTCCGACAAGGAAATGCGAAGCATAAAAAAATTTTTCCCTCGTTCAACTTGGTTTGGATTCACAGGAACGCCAATTTTTGAGGAAAATCAAAAAATTGAAACGGGAACATATGCAAGAACAACCTACGATCAATACGGTGGTGGTTCTGATAATAAACCGCTCCATGCCTATACCACAAAAAATGCTATGGACGATAATTCCGTACTTGATTTCCAAGTGGAATACCATACCTTGCTAAGTGAAGAAGATGAAGAAAGCCTATACATAAGCAAGATAAAGGAAAAATACCCAGACGTTGACCCGGAAGAAAAATTCAAATCCTTGGACGCTCTCAACAGAGAGGCACTTTTGGATTCTTCCGATTACGAAAATGATAGCTATATTGAAGCGATGCTTGGCAAAATATTCAAGCATCAATCCGTGTTGGAAAAATTTAAAGTAATTGACGGAATGCCTACCATGAGCGGCATACTTACAACTCATTCCATTGCACAGGCAAAGCGCATATATCGTAGGTTGGTGGAACTAAAGCAAGCCGGGGATTTAATTACAGGTAAACCCCGTGACGAAAGGCGCGCACTGCACGACCCCGATTTCCCTCGTGTAGCAATAACTTATTCTGTGGCTGAAAACCCCAACAATACAAGTGAATCCGCAAACCAAGCCACTGAGGAGATTAAAGAAATCATGGCAGATTATAATGCCATGTTTGGTACAAGTTACACCGATATGGATTTGTATAACCAAAACATAAATAACCGCTTGGCAAGAAAAGACGCACAATATAAAAGAGATGGTCAGTGGCTGGATTTTGTTATTGTCGTGGACAGATTGCTCACGGGCTTTGATGCACCTACCATCCAAACATTGTATGTAGACCGAGAACTGCGATATCAAAAGTTATTGCAGGCTTTTTCGCGTACAAACCGCACATATCCGGGTAAAGATATCGGCATGATTGTAACATTCAGAAAACCAAAAACAATGGAAGCAAATGTGCGTAACGCCATTCGCTTGTTTTCCAATAAGAACAGAGATTGGGAAAAACTTGTGCCGCGGAAATATGATGAAGTTAAACATGACTTCAAATCAGCTTATATGAATTTCCGGCAAGCAAAGGAAGAATTGGCAGCAGACCCGGAGGATTTCAAAAAACGTGTCAATGCTATTAAAACATTCCAAGCGATGGCTAATCTTAGCGAAGCCATAAAAAGCTACGAAGAATTTGAGGATGACTTTGCAGAGCTGAACCCTGTGGTAGAAACCATAGTAGAAAATATCGGGCATATCGAAAATGAAAAAGCTGCCGTCAAAGAGTATCTTGAGGGCTTGGACGGCGGTGGCATAAGTGATGACGAAATTGATGACCTTTTGCAAATTAATTTTTCTTCTGACCAACGAGCGACCCATGAGGAAAAAATCGACAGTTACTACATTAGTCAGCTTCTGAAAGATATCAAAAACGAAGGAAGCCGACAAAAATTTGATGAAATTATCAAGAGCAAGCCGCCAATTGTGCAACAGGCATATGACGAAGCTTTGGATGGTCTTGATAGAGAACAGGAAATTGTTGCCTGTGTAGACAACCACTTCCGGCGTACAATTGATGAGATAATTATGGAAGCCGCTGCTACATTACAAGTGCCGGAAAACGACCTTTACATAAGCCTAAATGAATACAATAAAGACAAAGGGGAAGTCCCTTACATCAATGTAATTGTAGAAAAATCTACGCTGACCAAAGAGGCGTTCGAGCAGTCTTTCAATAAAAAGTACAGGGAACGCCGCCGTACTATCGAGGAATATTGGAAAAACATAATTGAGGTAAAGCTTCTGCCTTTGAAAGAAGAGCTTACTCTGCACAGAACGGAAGATGTGTATGAGCGGTAAACTGACGGTGTTGAAAGAACTTAAAAAAGCGTACTTACAACAGATGTTTCCGCGAGAAGGCGAAACTGTGCCACGATTACGGTTTGATGGATTTACAGAACCGTGGGTACAACAAAAACTTGGTGATGTGCTTGAAAATACGTACAACGGACAAACACCGTCACGTTTTAAACGCGAAAATTGGAGCGGTGAAATTAATTGGCTAACCAGTGGCGAATTAAATCGCGGAATAGTTACTAAAACAATTGAAAAAATTACACATCAAGGGAAAAAAGATGCCAATCTAAGAATGGTGTCAGCAGGAACCTTTGTTATGGCTATAACAGGGCTTGAGGCGACAGGAACTCGCGGAAACTGTGCAATACTTGGAATTGATACTACATTGAATCAGTCATGTATGGCATTGCTTCCAAGAAGGGGTAAATTAGACTCTGTTTTTTTGTTTCACTGGTATAGAAAAGTTGGAGAAGAATATGGTTTAGGATATACTCAAGGTACGAAGCAACAAAGTTATAATGCTGAGATAATTAAAATACTGCCGATAACCTTACCCGAAATTGAAGAGCAAGTCGCCATCGGTAA
>WQWD01000333.1 GCA_009785545.1 Treponema sp.
GGCTCATACCAGCCGTAATATTCATTGATACCGATTACATCAAGAAACTCTGCCAAACGATCTTGTATTAAAAGTTTTTCATGATTGATAAGACACGCCGCTGACACAAGTCTGGAATTGTCCAGTGATTTTGCTTTAAGCGCAAGCTTCGACATGAAAGTAAGCCTAGCTTCTGTGTCGGCGTTTTCGTTACCCACCGACCAAATGATAACGCTGGCACGGTTGCGATCACGCAAAATAAGTTCACTAAGCTGATTTTCCGCATCCTCGTAAGTGGCAGGATTACCAAAAGCTACTGCCCAGTAAACAGGTATTTCTTCCCAAAGCAGCACGCCTTCTTCGTCAGCGATACGTGCAAAACGCCTGTCGTGGGGATAGTGAGCAAGCCTAAGGTAAGTCCCATTTAACTCTTTTAGATGACGTATAGTCTGCCGAATAATTTCTTCGTTTGTTGTTTTTCCAAGCAAAAAATGATCTTCATGAACACAAATGCCCCGTAAAAATATTTTTTTGCCGTTAAGAAAAATTTCATGTCCCTTTGTCTTTATTTCCCTAAAGCCGATCCTGTCGCAAGTTTTATCAATAATACCACTGCCTGAATCAAATGAAATAAACACATCATAGAGCTTTGGGTTTTCCGGGCTCCAAAGTTCAGGGCAAACAGAAATTGTTATACTGCCCTTTCCGTTTTGAACAACGATTTCCTGTTTAATGCTGAGCTCGGGAATTTCTACAAACGCCTTGCCGTTAACTGCCGATCCGTCTGCGCTTGCCAAATTTACATCTGCCTGTACTGACGAAAAAGTTCCGTCAGGCACAAGCCGCACAAACCAATCTTTGACATAAACCGTTGGCAAACGAACAAGAAAAACATCACGGTAAATACCGCCGTAGTTAAACCAGTCGGTGTTTTCCATAGGGATTCGTACGGGACTGCGGCGAGCGTCAGCAACGACAATAATACGGTTGTCCGTTTGCACGACATCAGTTACATCCGCATTAAACGGAGTTGACGCACCGTCATGAGTTCCGATGATCTTTCCGTTCAGAAAGACTGTAGCTCTGTAGGAAACGCCTTCAAAACAAAGTAAAAGGCGTTCCCCTTTTGTTTTTGGAAAGTAACGAAAAGTTCTTGTGTAAACTCCCGAACCTTCAAAATAGTGAAGCTTTTCTTTTTCTAAATTCCATGTTGCCGGAACTTTGAGGTATTTCCAGCTCTCCCAATCATAGTCCAATGGGATTTCGCCGCCGTCTGCGTCAAAGCGTTCATCTTTGTACCAAAACGCACGGCGGCAGGTATCGTAAAGGTCTTCCGCAAAATTCCATTTTCCATTGAGCGATTCTTTTTCTCGGTCTGTGATGTTTACAAGGCTCGAAGCTTCCAATCGAAACTTCAAGTATTCGGTTTCATAATCAGCGTTGTGTATATTAGCTTGATAATTTCCAATTGCTTCCATATAAATACTTATACTCCTAATTAGCCTTTCACACCGGCGGCGGCAACGCCCTCGACAAAATATTTTTGCGCAACAAAAAAGATTATCATTACCGGGATAACGGAAATAAACGAAGCCGCCATCTGCGGCGCTCTCCAAACATAAAACTCTGTAGCAAAATCACTCATACCCAACGGAAGTGTTTTAAGGTGATCGCTGGTAATGTAAATAAGCGGACCAAAAAAATCATTCCAAAAAAATCGAAAAGCAAAAATGATTTGGGTAGCAAGAGCCGGTTTTGCCAAAGGAAGCACGACTTTGTAAAAAACAGTGAAGTCATTTGCGCCATCAATGTACGCCGCCTCGTTATAACTTTTTGGAATGGTCATAAAGAATTGCTTAATAAGGAAGGTTCCAAAAGCGGTAAAAGAACCTGTCAGAATAAGAGCCAAATGAGTATTGTAAAGCCCAAAATTTCTGATGATCAAAAATTGGGGAATGATGATCGACTGCACTGGAATCATAATTGACGCCAAATACAATACAAACAATACATCACGCCCTTTCCACTGCAATTTTGAAAAAGCGTAAGCGCCCGTAGTAGCAGTAAAAAGCTGCACAATCACAATCAGAAAAGTAACCTTAAAGGAGTTCCATGTATAAAGAGGAAACCTGTCCGCCAATTGACGAAAGTTATCAAGGGTTGGCGTTGCAGGGATAATACGCATCGGAAAATCGTAAAGTTCGGCTTCCGGCTTAAACGCACTGGAAACCATAATAATCAAAGGCATAACAACAATAAAAAACATTATCAGCAAAAGAAAGTATTTGAGAAATATAAATAAATGATTTTGAGACAATGGGCCTATTTTAAACAATATCATAAGTTACCCACCTTTTTTGTCCTCGTTGTTGTATGAGTGTTACTAAAAGAACAACAGCAAGCAATACTGCAGATTCCGCAGCCGCATAACCAAAACGGAAATGCTGGAAAGCATTATTGTAAATACTAAAAACCATTACTCTGGTAGCTCCTGCCGGCCCGCCTCCATGCTGACCGCCAGTCATAACAAATATCAAGTCGAATACCTGGAAGCCGCGTATAATGGCAATTGTTACGGCAAAGAAAATAATCGGCGAAAGTCCGGGAAGAGTAATCGACAGAAAACGCCGAAACGGTCTGGCTCCGTCTATGTCTGCGGCTTCATACAGAGTAGGGCTGATAGTTTGCAAGCCCCCAAGGAAAAGCACCATGTAATAACCAAAACTTTGCCACACAGTAATCATAATGATTGTAGGAAGTGCAGTATTTAATCCCGCAAGCCATTCTGGTGCGGGTAATCCCAGCGACATCAAGTATTGATTTACCGGACCTTGCCTGGGATCAAGGATAAGAGAAAAAACAAGAGCAACTGCTACCGAAGAAAGAACATTGGGAAGAAACATTACGCCGCGGCTAAAGTTTCTGCCAAACATTTCTTTGTTTAATAACAAGGCAAACGCAAGCCCTAAGCTCAATTGAAGGATTACTGTCCAGAAGGTA
>WQWD01000334.1 GCA_009785545.1 Treponema sp.
AACAAAGACGATTTTGCCGAGTATGCTCTAAGAATTGACGATCAGATGGGGCTTTTTTGGTGGTACGGAGGGCAAATTAACGCATCCCGAGGTACTTCCTGGATTAAAGATATGGAAGATCAGAATATTCACTATGCCTTACTATTAATAGGAATCTGTTATTTAACCAACTTCTAAAAGCGCATATAATTTCCCCGATACTTTAAACTGGTTTTCTTTTGTAAGGAGAATGGCGATTCCCTCTTCTTTTGCAGCTGCAAGCATATCATCGGGGATGGGGCGGGAAGTGCAAATTATAATGACCGAAATATTAACAAGCGTTGCTACCGCCACGGTATTTTTGTGAGCCTGAATCGTAATTAACGCGCCGCCATCTTTGGCGTTGGCAATTACATCTGACAGAAGATCTGATGTGAAGGCTCCCGTAAGAACGGTATCCTCAAACTCGTCCTGCACAATTGTTGCTCCAAGAGCTTCGGCGGCTTCCCGGATTGTCATTACTCATCTTCCTTTACATTGGTATAAATTACCGAGCGAACTTTTGTACCCACCTCAGGCGTGGAATCAATGTAAAACTCGTCCGATACCCGCTTTGTGTTGGGCAAGCCCATACCGGCGCCGAAGCCTAAAGACCTAATCCAATCGTTGGCTGTGGACCAGCCTTCCTGCATAACAAGGTTTATATCCGAAATTCCCGGGCCAGAGTCGGATGCTTCAATTATCACTTTATCAGGTTGTATGGAACAACTTATGCTTCCGCCAAGCGAATGTACGACCTGGTTAATCTCCAGCTCATAACTTGCTATTGCTATTCGGCGTATAACCTTTGGATCTATGTTTCTGCTTTTCAGGGCTTTTTTTATCTCCGTTGAAGCCCGCCCTGCCAGTTCAAAATCCAAACGTGCAATTGTAAAATCCATCTTCGAGAAAATATCAGGGACGTTGGTTCCTTCCTGATGCATTTTTTCAAGGCGTTGAACTTCCCTGTTCATTTCCACAAGGAGAGTTCGAATAACATCTTTGGATGTAATAATTCCAATCAGTTCCTTTTTTTTATTCAAAACCGGAAATCGGCCGTAATGATACTTATTCAGGTAAGAAATGGCAAAAGAAAGCGGCATATCGTCTTGAAGCACGATGACATTCTTGCTCATATATGCTTCTACCGATTCATCAATATAACCCTTGTCCAAAGCTCTAATTATGTCTTCGAGGGAAACAATGCCAAGGAGATCCGGCCCGTCAGTAATAGGCAAGCCCGTAATATAATTTTCCCGCATAATAAGCTGCGCATCGCGGAGCGTTTCCGTTTTTTTTCCAGTAATAACTTTGGTACACATAACATCTTTGATCTTAAGCTGGTAAATCAGCTCAAGCACAACTGATGGGGAATCATCAGTATTGATGGGGATATCATCAGGAATAACAGCGGTGTCACTCATCTTCGCTTCCTTTTCCAAAAAAATATTTTTCCAAAACTTCTACTATTCCATCGTCATCGTTGCTATGCTCTGTTATAACATTGGCGATGTTTTTTATTCTTTCATCTGCGTTTGCCATGGCTACGCCTACGCCTGCCCAGCGAATCATGGCTTCGTCATTCATGGAATCTCCTATCGCCATGACTTCTTCAGCATCCAGTTTCAGGATGCCCGCTATTTTGGCCAGAGCTGTGCCTTTATTTGTATTGGCGGCCATTATCTCCAGAAAAGTTGGGCGGCTTGTAAAAAAGGTTATACTGTTTCCCAGATATGTTCTGAGTAAACTTTCAACATGGACAAGAAGTTCCGGCTCACCCGGTATTATGAGTTTATAGCAGCCCTCATTAACCATGGCCCTGAAATTCTCCACTACAACCTGACGAAAACCTGTTACTCTTTGATCGACATCTGAGTACTCATTTTTTCGGGAAACATACATGATGTCGTCCTGATACATTTGCATTGCAAAGCCTTCAGCATCGGCCAAATCGCAAATTGCCAGAGCAAGGCGTGATTCAAGCATTGCTTCATGAATAATTACGCCTGAATTGCTTTCTTCGATCAGGGCGCCATTGTTACTGACAAGGTATCCCGGCCGCTTATCAAGGCCCAAAAGACGGGAAGAATGTTCCATGGCTTCAGGAACACGACCGGAAGCCAATACGACCGTTACGCCTAGCTGCTCAGTTCGTTTGATGATGTGTCTTGTCCGGTGCGAAATGGAAAGATCCGAGCGTAAAAGGGTATCATCCACATCCAGGGCAAGAACACGTAAGGGTTTCATACGATAAGAATAACCTCCCTCGCCCTGCTTTTCAATAAGCATTTTTATTATATAATCATCGAATGGGGAATGGTTTTGTTTTTGTAAACCAAAAGGGCGGCGTAGGGAAAACGACCTCCGCCATTAACATTGGAGCATATCTGGCTGAGGCTGGAAAATCGGTTCTTCTTGTTGACTTTGATTCCCAGGCAAATCTTTCCAGCGGAGTTGGATTTGGCGAAAAAAACTCTAAACCTGGAGTTTACGAGTTGATTTCCGGTCTTGCATCTTTGGAAGCGGTGATCCGGCCTACACAGGTAAAAGGGCTGTCGGTTATCCCCGCCGGCATGGATCTTTCAGGAGCGGCAGTTGAGCTCATTGACCAGGATGAAAGGGATTTTTTCCTGTCAAAAGCACTGAAACCGGCTCGCAAACAGTACGACTTCGTATTGATTGATTGCCCGCCCTCCCTGGGTCTTCTGACCCTAAACGGAATTGCCGCGGCTGACGCTGTTTTTATCCCCATGCAATGTGAATACTTTGCTATGGAAGGGCTTACGCATTTATTAAAAACCATCGAGATTATTCAAAAAAGTTTAAATCCAAATTTGGATATTGGCGGAATTTTCTTTACCATGTATGACCCAAGAACAAACCTCGCTCAACAAGTTATAAAAGAAGTAAGCTCTTACTTCAAGACAAAAGTT
>WQWD01000335.1 GCA_009785545.1 Treponema sp.
AAAAACCCCCCCCCCCCCCCCCATACTATTTAACAAGTAACAACAATCATAATATAGCAAAAACGCCCTCCGTGACACTTGCGGAGGGCTTTTTTTATACACATACAAAAAGTAAGGAGATTAAAATGAAGAAATTGGTTTTAGGTATAACGTTAATGGCAGCTATGGTGTTTTCTGCCTGCACGCAGCATGATCCGGAAAGGTACTTTGAAGTAGCACCAGTTGACGGCGGCACAGGAGTGCGGATTGATTGGTACATGGGGAATAGCTGGGAAGTCAATATCCCATCAAGGATACGAGGCTTGCCCGTTACTGAAATTGGTAATAGAGCGTTTCATCATAGAGGTCTGATTAGTGTTACCATCCCAAACAGCGTTACGTTTATCAGTAGTGAGGCATTTCTTAATAACGAACTGACCAGTGTTACCATTCCTGACAGTGTTACTTTCATCGGGAGTGGAGCATTTGCACTTAACCAACTGACCAGTGTTACTATCCCTAGCCATACTAGAATAACTGAGATGGATGGACAGTTTACTATGTCCTCCTTCGGCAGAGGCGTTACGATAAACCGCCAGTAACACATGGTGAGACACCGCTTTTAACGGTTAAAACAAACGTTTTTAGCAGTTTTTATGTTTCCGGGACATATCCCGAAGTTTTCAGAAGGTGTTCTAGGTTCTTCAGAATACCTTCTGGACTTTCCAGAACAGGTTCTAGGTTTTCCAGAACAGGTTCTGGAGTTTTCAGAGCAGGTTCTAAAGTTTTCAGAAAACGTTCTGAAGTTTCCAGGGGTCACGCTTAGTGTCAGGCACTCCAACTTTATGTCTGTCCCCTCAAAAATGAGGTGACTGTCATCGTACACGCAAAATTGTGCCACATAACACGGGGATACAACTCCGGCAGGCGGCTTGCGAAAAGCCGTGTCGGCGAAATACGGCTGTGTAGTGCAAGCCTGTCACGCCAGAGCGTGCGTAAATGAAAGCCACAGCCGTTCCCGAGCCGACAGGGATTTTTGCAAGCCGCCTGCCGATGATTGTCTAAACCTATCACGAGTGAATGATACTGTACGCAAGGGAATAATAAAGGACGATAAATTTTCTCTATTGATAGTTCCCTTTTTTTGTGCTATATTTTCTCATGGATGTTGTTATTGAATTCAATGAGTCAGCTTTTAGACATAATATCAGCAAAGAGGACATCATTCATGCTCTTAAGAACAGAATACATGATGCGTTAATTGGTGAACTTCCTGATAAGTATGGTGTTATTGGTTTTGATCGTTCATGGAATCCTCTTGAAATCATTTATAACCCAATCGACGATAACAGTATTAGTGTTTTTCATGCTATGAAAGTACGCAAAAGTTTTATTAAATTACTTGGCCTTTAGGAGGAGTCTATGGCAAGAATGACAGAAGAAGAAGCGTGGGCGCTAAGTGATTATGTGACCAATAATGAAATTACGCTCGGTCCTAATGGCAGTGGTTGGCTTAGCCAGCGTGAAGAATATCCTTGGGGCTATTCTAATACTACGGTCAAATATCTTTTTGACAAAGCAATGGAGCTTAATAAAAGTCCTGCTCAGATAATTGATGAACTGGTAGACAAAGAGCTCGCTCTTGTCTCTGGCAACGTTGCTACATAACCGTTGCTGTTATGTAACCGCTTCTGTACAGGTTGACAATTTCCCCTAATTAAAATATAACTAACAATTATGTTACCAAGACAGGATTTTATATTTACCATTGGTTATTCCGGCCCTGCGGCAGTAATAGACGGGCAAGCCAAAAGAAAATACTCCAAACTTTCAACCATCGAATTAGCCAAAAAGGGTCTTTTTAGGGCGGCTTATTCTTCGGCGGTTTGGTCAAAAGATTCAAAAGAATTGGAAACTGTCGCCGAAATTTACAATAGTACTACAGGTTCGCAGTTGCCTGTTTCGTCTTTTCAGCGGCTTTTTGGGGTTTATCCTGATGTCGAAGTTAAACGTTCAATAGTGGTTTAAAGTCATTTAAGGCGGCGTTTTTAAAACAAATTTCCCCACAGGCTTAAAACTGCTTGAATAAAAATATCATTTTTGTTAAAGTGTTATAAAATCAATAATTAAGGATGTTATAAATGTATACATTTGTTTTGCCATTGCTTCAGGCTGAAGGATCCGTGCCGGGTTTTGATCCGACCATGTTACTCATGATTGGAGCGTTTATCGCTATTTTCTACTTTTTGCTTATCAGACCGCAAAGTAAAAAACGCAAAGAAACCGAAAAAATGCTCAGCGCTTTAAAAAAAGGCGACAGAATTGTAACTATCGGCGGCATTTATGGAACGATTCACAATGTCAGAGATACAACTGTTATTGTTAAAGTAGATGACAGCACAAAACTTGAATTCCTGCGCTCAGCAATATCCACTGTCACAGTTGCCGCTCCGGATAAAGAAGACAAAACCGAAGAAAAAAACGAAACAGAAGAATCCAAAAACGAAGAATAGAGAGTAAATTATGAGTAAACGTTACAGATTTATTATTTTAATTTTGGTACTGGGGGTTTGTTTTGTATTCCTCTGGCCTACCATACGCTGGCACTTTTTTATTCCAAGAGAAGATCAGGCTCTCGCTCTGGAATCAAGAGAACGGATAAGGGCGTTTTCTACAGAAGCTGCGGCCGCCGATCTCCAGCGTCTTTTGGATGCTGCCCGAAACGATGAAGCTGTTCCTTATGATTTGGAATGGTTGATTCCGATAGCCAGAAGGCATTACAGAGATACTAACAGACCTCTTCCCGAAATGTGGACAGCGGAAACTGTTCTTAGGGGTTTTAGTTTTGTTTCAAGACGAGAACTTTTAGAAATTCTCGAGGACTATTACCGGGAAGAGATTTTTGCTTTAAAAGATCTGCACAGAAACGCTGTAAAACTTGGACTTGATTTGTCCGGCGGTTTAAG
>WQWD01000336.1 GCA_009785545.1 Treponema sp.
GCGGCAATAAAAAAAGCGTTTACAAAAATGATAATCCATGTTATTGAGGCAAATTGCTCTAAGAGCGCACCAAAAATGAGCATTCCAAAAGCATTTGCTAAAAAGGGGAGTATCATCAGCATTGATAAAACTTTTCCAACAAGTTCTGAGGGGGTTTCCTTTTGAACAAAAGTTATTGCCGCTGTATTGAATAATTGCACTTTAATCATGACTAAAGTACCGGCGGCAGTCATGATTATGTATGCCGGAATGGACGGCACATCAAGCAATACAACCAGACCTATCGAAATTATGTAGATACTGCTGATTGCTACAAATGTAAAAGACTTTGACATGGTCAATTTACTTCCCATTATACCGGCTGTTATGCCGCCAAACAGCCCCCCAAGCATAATGATACTTTGGTTGATCCCAACTAATTCCATGTTTAGGCCTAAATGTTGAGTGATAAGAACAGGGAACCCAACTAACAATATAGCAGTTAAAAACATCACGATTAAAAATGCAATGACAGCAGTTTTCGCAAGGATGGGTTTTTCTTTTACTGCAAATCGAATTGATTCGTGCATATCGGCTTTTATAATTTGTGCGATAGTTCCCGAAGCAGCTTGCTTTTTGTATGGAATACGAATAAATAAATCCATGATTGCTGTAACGGCAAAGCAGATTGCGCTTGCTATCAATATGGGGAAAAGCCCAAACCTGCCATACAGGATACCGGCAACTGATAAACCTGCCATGCTTGAAAATGTGTTTACTACACCAACGGCGGCATTCCCTGAAGTCAGCTTATCTGATGAAACAAGCAATGGTACGCCGGCTTGTACGGCAGGTATATACATCCCTTGTATGGCGTTTAATGCAAGAAGTTTTACCAGCACTATTGGTACTGCCGCTTCAAATAAACCGCTTACTGCCATATACAACACGATGATGGCAGTTGTGGCAACATCAAGCCAAAACATTATTCGCTGTTTTTTCAGCCTGTCCGCCATTATACCACCGATGGGTGTCATGATGATCAGCGAAATATACGGTAATCCCGATACCAGCCCGAACATTGCGGCAGACTCGCTTATGTCAAGAATGTATAAGGCGAGTGCAAAACTAAGCACCATATTACCAAATATCGAAAATACCTGCCCAATGATTACGAGGGAAAAATCCCTGCTCCAAAGGGGAAGATCGGCTAGCGGCTTTGCAGGCTCTTCTCTGCATTCTTTTATTGTTGATTCCATGTGAATATCCTTTTTGTCAATTTATTCGTGTTGATTCTGTTACTTGTAATCTTTATGCAGCTTTAAAAATATTTTTTTGAGTTCATCATCAACGAGAGGCACACCAAGCACTTCTCCGAAATATTCCATGAACTTCACCTTCTGTTCATATTCCTGATATGACGCTTGAAATAAATCTGGATCCAACCATGCATTGGATAACACCAGAAGAACCTGCGCCACCTGCTTTGGGTAAGCAACAGACATTGAGCCGTCTTCATTTCCTTCGATTAATAATTTTTCAATGAAAGAAGCACCCTTGTTTACTGATAAAACAATATTGTTTTTAAAAATAACAGGATCATTGAAAGCTCTTTCTAAATCTTTTATCAGTACAGGATCGGATTGCTGCTTGAGGTTATTTTTAATCGCCAAGCGGAGCTTCTCAAGTCCATTTAAACCTTTCTTTTTCGCAGCCATATCAAAAGGATTATTTTCCAAAAACATCTCGACTATAGCAGCATAAACCAATTCTTCACGGGACTTAAAGTAATGGTAAAAAGCTCCTCGCGTAACGCCAACTTCTTTTACAATATCTTCGATGTTTACGTTCCCCCACCCTTTTTCTCCAAAAAGGCGGACAGCGGTTCGCAGTATTAGCGACCTTGTTTTTTCCGAAGACTGCTTTAATTCCTTAGAGTCATCTTTTAACATATCTATCTCCTGACATACATACGAATGTATGTTTTTATAGTATCGGATTTTTATACGTTTGTGTCAATAGACAAAACAACCAAAATTGCCTCTATTGACAGGAGCCGTGAGAGAGTATTGTAATCCAATATAAAATGGTATTCTGATACCAAAAAATATTAGAGGTTTATTATGAGTTATATACACAGGCAATGAATTGATGCAACTGGGCAGAAATATCTGGGCAGTTCCGATGAATTATTTATGGGAAACTTCTTGATTGCACTTTATAACAAACAAAAAGCCCTGCCTTCATGATGGTTTTACAACTAAAATGTCAGACAGGGCTTTTTCGT
Organism: Treponema sp.; assembly: GCA_009785545.1. Classification (GTDB taxonomy): domain Bacteria; phylum Spirochaetota; class Spirochaetia; order Treponematales; family Breznakiellaceae; genus WQXQ01. Next base: position 2,267 of record WQWD01000336.1, read on the forward strand.
CTTTACAAGACGGATTACAAATTACAATCCAAAAATCATTTCTACATCACGGTCGTCTTCGGTTTTTGAAAGAAGTACCAATCTTCCATCGACAAATTGCCATTCGTGAACATTTGTCATATAACCAAAGAATTCGTGTTCGGGAAGCCTTTCTGGTTCAAAAAGCGTTGCCATCAGTGTTGAGCGCATCATACCAATGGAGAGAGAATTACCTTCTCCCAAGGTAAATGGACCAGAGTAGAGATTCGGCGCTGCTGTTCCGCTGACCATTTCTTCGTCAAATTTCATTGTAAAAATGTCACCGTCACCTTCCTGCATCAGGGTGTTCCGATCAAAAAGAATGGTTCTGCCAAAAGTGTCATTGACGTGAACTTCGAGTAATCTCCATTCTCTTCCAAGAATATCCGAAAAATCTTCCACGGTAATAGCCGTAAGACTCGGCGCTCTGTTAGCGCAACCAACCGCCAAAATTGCAATTGCAACAATTGCAAAACAAAATTTTTTCATTTTAACTCCTATTGATGTTATTAGAGTTGTTCGACAACTAACCCGGGGCTGTCCGAAAAGTTGGTTACTTTTCGAACAGCCTTTGAATTTCCTCATATTTCTACGAAATATTGCGAAAATTCTTAAATTAAGGAAGATGTCCGAATAAGTTCCTAACTTTTCGGACA
>WQWD01000337.1 GCA_009785545.1 Treponema sp.
AAAAGCTGTCCCGTCAAATACCCAAATAATTCCGGGATTGTCATAGTCTTGAGGTCTTGTCCACCAACCCGAATCAATATTCGGGAAACCGTCCGGGTTTGGCAGGTCTTGATGTTCTGCAAATACAGGCCAGGCGAAGAAATTAGAGGCATTATCCTGAGACGGAGGTATCGAAACCAGCGCATCTGTAACACGGCGGTAAACATCGTAGTTTGGAACAAACATACTCGGTGTAACAAGATGACCGTCGCCTTGCGCAAGCAGGGTCATCATTTCTGGAGTAAGTAATCTGTTTGGAGGCAAGAAAACATCCGAAAGAGGAACAGTACCGGCTGCCGAAGTCGCATTCGGGTGGTCCTGGTCAAAATCATTAGGAAGATCCGGATGATCTCGCAGATGTTGATTGCCATATACTCTGGCAAAACTAGTGTAACCCCAGTTAAGAGGAAGTTTGGGCGGTTGATAATATAGGAAAAACGCAGGATCGATATTCCAATCACTCCAGTCCATCGGCCGTTGCCCTTGATCTACAACATCGCTCATCATAAAATAACCCAACGTCATGGATGAGGTTGGATCTCCAAAGATATTGTTTAACGCAGCCAGATCGCCGGTTGAAAAAGCATTTTGCCATTCTAAAATAAAAGCTAAATCTCCCGCAGGCACATTTACTGTGTGAACAACTTCCGCACCGTCGAGCGGGGTATACCGCCAGGAAAATGTTGTCGCTGCTCCGGGGATTTCCACACGAGCGTTATCCAGCGCCATTCCGGCAATATCATTAGTAATATTATTGCCTTGAGTACCGGATACTACAGGTTCCGACATCCGAACAAAAGTTTGCGGGTGCCCCGGAAGGGTGAGTGTATAGGAAATGCGAGGAGGAATAGTACTAAAAGGAATCATATTAACGTCTATACCCGGTTCGCCTACCAAAGAGTCACGGGCAATTTCGTCTCTCAGAGATTCATTGCGTATAACGCTCCATCTGGGCGTACTTCCAGTGTCAAAATCAGGTCTTTCTATCAAATAGATAAAGAAAGAGTCGTTGTCAAAACCAGTATCCCCGGTAAAATCACTTACCAATTGAAAACCGTTATAAAAACCGACAAGACCGTGGCCTAGCGCCCATTGATCACACCTGTTAATTTCGAAACCTTCTACATAAACATCAAACGCCGAAAAATCAGCGTATAAAGAAATATTTGTTTGAACCCTTATTCTGTCTAATCTGCCGTTTCCGGTAAAATCTTCTGTAAAGCTGTAAAGAATTTTTCTTAATTCAAGCCAATCATAATTAAAAAATCCTGTTCCGGCAACCGGGTCAAAATAAGGAACTACTTCGAGCTGCATAGCTTCTCTTAAAACAGGAATACGAGTATTGTACGCATGGCTAAATAATATTGTTACACGCCTGAAATATTCCAGCGGCCTGACATCGGCATTATTGAGTAAATTAAGATTCCAATACTTGGTTCTTTCCCGTTCCATAGGGATAGAATTGAGTTTAAGATTAATCGAAGGAATGAAAACTGGCAAAGCCCATTGCCCCAAATCGCCAAAATTTGCGGTTCCTCCAGCCCAAAGTCTAAACGGCGGCTCCATACCAAGACTCTGATCAAAAAGAAACGGGAAAGTTGCGGCATCTTCACTAGGCCAAATGACAGTGTCTTCGGGTCTATGTTCCATAAACCTTGTAATAGTTACGAAATCTTGATTAGAACCGCCGGCAGGGCCTTGTACCGTAAACCTACCGCTGATGGTGTGATGATGAGGATGTCTTGAAAATTGAATTACAGCTCCCGGTTCTGTGCACTCAAATGTCCGCCAGAAGGTATTACCCGCAATTTCAAAAAACACAGGGTGAAGGTTACTTACAGTTGGATCTCTTCTAAACGATACTTCTCTGCCGGCGTTTTGTCTGAAAACAAAGTCATTCATATTTGGAACGCCGGTAAATGGCGGCATTAAAGACGGCGGTAACGGAGCTGTGGTTTCCCAGCGTGTGTAATAAACAGTATCCGGGCCGTCTTGCAAATGAAGAGTGAGGTCTCTGTTTCCTGTCAAACCGGCGTACATTATTATGTCATGATTTCCGGCAACTAACCCCGCAGGAGCTGCGGCAGACTCAATTTTTACCCGCCCTCTGAAAGATATTGTTCCTTGAAGCAATGGGTCAGGGTAAGTAGCGGGTGTCCACAAAACAGTTTGTGAAGCTGTGCCAACTAAAAGAGAGCCCAAAATTTGATCGGTGATTAGGTTTTGGATTTGATTTCCTGTTCTTGCCATTTCTAAAACAAGCAAAGGAAGATCGCCGCCGCCGTCAAGATCGACATTAGTGTTATCTGCAATATTAGCATTGCCGCCGATACTGATCGAAGCGTGTCCCGTGTTATCAACAATAAATGCAGGGCCGGCTCCTCCGGGCAAATTAAAATGATTTGTAATTAATTGAGAGCCTGTTCCCAGTACCAATTGTCCGTCATTACCTGTAAAACTATTCGGTATAGCCAGACCCGCACCAATATGCCATGAGCCTAAACTAACATCTAAAACAGCGGCTGCCATTAAAAGAAGTTCACCTTCCAGTTCAAGAGTACGTGTATTTGTTTGAACGATGGCGGAATTTGCAAGCAAGTTCACTGTACTGCCGCGTCGTACCAATACATTGCCGTCAATTTGAGGAGCCGCAGGAAGGGCGACAGATAATTCTTGAGTTCCTGCCGCGGCAAAAATAATTCTATTGCCGTTTAGGGTAAGCTCTCCGAGAATAACATTTCCGTTAAACTGAATATCGGGATTTGTAGTGGGCGAACCAACTAATCTTCCTGCCGGTGACGATGTGTAATTTCCCTGAAACTCAATCGCCGTGACTGCGTTAAGAGTATTGCTGGCAAAAATAGTGCCATTATTGACCGTGTTTCCCGTAACGGTCAA
>WQWD01000338.1 GCA_009785545.1 Treponema sp.
GATATTTCGCTTGCTCCTGACAGTCTGCGTGTTATACGACAAGACACTGAAGGATGGGCATTTGCGCTGAATTACATTATACGTTCATACAAAAAAGCTCCCGGATATGAAGGATATTTGCGTAACGCAATGAAATCAAATATTTTTCGTTTTATGGAAACAGAAGTATGGAATGTTATGTCCGAAAGTCTGCAAAATTTTTTAGTCCGCCTTTCGCTGATTGATCATTTGTCAATTGATCTGATTTTACTGCTGGCAGGGGAAGAAGCGGATATAGCGGATGAACTGGAAAAGCAAAGCGCATACGTACGCCGTGACAATTTTATTAATGCATTTTTGATACATCCTTTATTTTTGGAATTTCTCGCAACAAAACAGGATATTCTTTCATACGAACAAAAATCTAAAACTTATACTATTGCCGGAATTTGGTGTAATCAAAATGGTTTTAAGATCGATGCTTTGTCGTATTATGAAAAAATCGGAGATTATAAATCAATTGCTTATATGTTTATCGATTCACCTCTTCATATCCAATACGATGTAGCGTGTTACGCTGAGGCAATACTCGACAGAGCGCCGCAGGAAGCTTTTGATTCTGTTACCTTTTTAGCTTCGGTGCATTTGCGCACCATTATGTGTCAGGGATGTTTTGACAAAGCCGGCAAAAAGGCGGCATATTATGAAAAAAAATATTTAAATTGGAAAAAAAACGACACATTCAAAAAAATGACTATGTATAGCATTTATTATTGCTGGGCTCTTGTGCGTATGGCAGTATGTGTCTCTGACGAGATTTGCGATTTTGATATTTATTTTGAAAAATTAAGCAACTGTATTCCTGAACCAAGTAATTCGGGGAATGTAATTCACCGAGCTCCGGGCCCGTGGTTTTGTGCATTAGGTTCGTCAAAAAAAGGCGCTGTGCAGGATTTTATTGACGCTTTTGTACGCAGCGGAGAACATCTGTCAAAATGTTCTCTTGATTTTAGATCTGGAGAAGATCAGTTAGCCCGCGGAGAGTTTAAGTTTTACCAAGGGGACATACAAGGAGCGGAATCATTTGTTGCGAATGGTTTAAGCCGTGCCAGAGAAATGAAACGATCCGAAATTATAAACAGAGCGTTGTTTTATGCTCTGCGAATTGCTGTTTTGCAGGGAAATTATAATAAGGCGGAAAAGGCGTTACAAGACATGGGCGCTGCTTTGGATGATCCCTCGTATATTTATCGTTTTACAGAGTATGATGTTTCTTTGTGCTGGTATTATTGCGCGTTGGGTATGCCTGAAAAAGTTCCCGATTGGTTAAAAGAAAATTTTTCACTTTACGCTCATGCGGGATTTATCGAAAATTGCGCTAATCAGATGAAAGCCCGTTACTGTTATCAAACTCGAAATTATCCTCCTTTACTTTCATATATAAATGAAATGAAAAAAAGAGAATCTTATTTATTCGGACGTATAGAAATGCTGGCTATCGAAGCCTGTATTCATTATAAAATGAAAGATAAAAAAAATGCATACGCAGCGTTTAAAGAAGCGTATGACACGGCATTACCCAATGGAATTGTTATGCCATTTATCGAACTTGGAAAAGATATGCGTACTCTGACAACTTGTACGTTAAAGAATTACAAAAAAATTCCAACTGCCTGGCTGGAAGACATCAACCGAAAATCAGCGTCTTATGCAAAACGCCTGACACGCATTGTTACTGAATACCGGCAAGCCAGCGGCATTGCAGACAACATCGTTATTTCGCCAAGAGAGCTGGAAGTCCTCACAGATCTTTCTCATGGCCTGTCACGCACTGAAATCGCAGTAAGCCGCAATCTTTCGATTAATACTGTTAAAATGCTTGTAAATAACATCTACATGAAGCTTGGCGCAGAAAATCTGGTTGATGCTATCCGCATAGCAGTTGAACGCAAAATTATATGATTGTGCGGAGGGGTTAAAATCTTCCCGTATTCTTGATAATTTTCAAAAATGTGATATAATTATATGTAGAAAAATGATTGGATCTGATGATATTATTTACAAAAAACGTTTTGTATGGGCGTGTTCCAAAAATGAACTTAACAAAAAGAAACATGAGATAAGCTTTGAAACAGCGTCATTGGCGTTTGATGATCCTTTTCTTGTTGAGGAATATGATCATGAAAACTCAATAACAGAAGAGAGATTTAATGTTACAGGATCGGTAACTGGTTTAGTTAACAATGCCCTTGTTACGGTTTCTGTGGTCTATCGTGGAGATTTAATACGAATTTTCTCTGCACGAGAGGCTGATTTTATGGAGGTAAGAGACTATTATGAACAATTCCAGCAATACTTTGAAAAATAAGATGATGATTGATATTGAAATTGAAACAATGAGAAAACATCCCATAGATTACTCAGATATTCCAGAGAGAACAAGCGGCGGCAATGTACGTTTAGCTCATAAACGGTTTTTGGATACTCTGCCTCCTGATATTTTACAAGAAATGGCTCGCCGCAGGTTAAATGAATTGTCCGCCGCTGGGTACAAAGTACCAGAAAATATGAATGTTTAATTTTGAACAAACTTTGTCCTTATAAAAAAGACGCCCTTGCTGTACAGCGCAGGCATCTTTTCGTTTAATTGTCAATAACGCAAAAAATATTCCGCTTGACATTTTTGCAATTATCTTACATTGTTAATAAAAGCCCCTGATTTTTTCACAGGGGTTAAAACTAATTAAGGAGATAATTTTAATGAAAAAAGTTATCATTTTGGCTGTGATTGCACTATTTATCGCAAGCACAGCATGGGCGCAAGTTGCAGTTACGAACTCTGCGTTTGATGTATTCACCACAACAGGTGCGACATCAGTAGAATACAGGTACAGTCAGGGGATTTTTACTTCGATGGTAGATGATTTTATTGATGTCAACCACTTTGGCTTCAA
>WQWD01000339.1 GCA_009785545.1 Treponema sp.
AACGCATATATCCTATTGCGAGGCCTAGTGAGGATTTTGCATTTGTACTAATATCAAAAGCCCATGTAAAAAACTCATCCATAATAGGTTTTAGGACTTCTTGGCGTTTTTCATATTTTTCATCAGGAGGAAGTTCTGCGATATGTTTTTCGATTTCAAACATTTTATCGCAATATCGCTTCCCTTTTAGTTCAAGAGTGTTGCTCTTGTCAACCGTGGACAGTATAGCCTTCAAGGCTTCATCCCACTTTCGTCTTGCGTGCGCCCAACAACCGACTACGATAACGTCGCTCGAAAGTTTATGGTAGGCGGGCCACCCATCCGAATGCAGATAACCCTTGAACGTGGACAAAAATGTAATGGGGTTTTTTTCTTTTCGGTTGGGCTTGTATTCGGCAACAACGAGGGGGTTGTTTGTATAGCCACTAGTTCTGTAGCACCACAGCCAACTCTTAGATTGAGGTTTTTTGTATTCCTCCCTCAAAACCTGAAAAGTTGTTTCGTCTGCATGAATATTATCTCGTGCAAGCAGCTGGCTTTTCATTTCTTCCCATAAAGGAATCAGCCATTTTTCTGAAGATGAGATGAGTTGATTGGCAAGCGTTTGGCGAGACATGAGTACACCTTTGCGTTTCCATTCCTGCTCTTGCCTATATAAAGGAACGCCCATAACAAACTTTTGATATGCTGCATATGCAACAGACTCCGGCGAAGCGTGGCTTCCCTTGATAACTGGATTGGGTGCGTTCCCACTAATTATTATAGTAGATTCGCTTTCTGCATCATCCCCACATTTGCGGCAAATATATTTAGGTATTATAAACTTGCGTATCGCAACCTTGGCAGGAATAACCACAAGCTCTTCTCTGTAGTCATTTCCAAAGGCTTCTGTTTGTGTTCCACAGTTAGGGCATTCTTTTTCTTCCAATTCACAAACTATTTCTTCTACTGGTAGGTTTTGAGGCAATGACTCTTTGCGTGTACGTTTTTTTCGATAGTGTTCTTTTATATCTTTGAAGGGCAGTTCTTTTTCCAGCTCGGGATTGCCCACGAGAGTTTCGTCGGACTCATTTGCGAGTTTTCCATCTATCATAAGTTGGTCATATAGGCTCTTTTCGCTGGACGCACCATATTTCTTTTTTTGAAACAGGCGAAATCTCTCCTCGTAGTGTTTTACTAGGAGTTCGAGTTCAGATATTCTGTTTTTATATGCCTTGATGTCATGTTCGGTATATACATTTTTCATATCTTTCACCCACGAATATTATATCAAAAAAACCGCTAAAACACAAGGATTTTCGCGGCTTTTTATGCATTTTTTGTGACTGTTTTCGATTGTTTTTTCATGCTCCCGGCTTAAAAATATCACGCCTTCTGAATTTAGAGATAAGACGTGTTCCACCGATTAATACTTCTAGCTCTTTGTATGTCAAGTCCATTTTTTCTCCTGTATGGCTTGGCCACTGGAAACGTCCTTTTTCCAATTTTTTTGTGTGAAGCCAAAAACCATCGCCGTCCCATTCTAATACTTTTATTATATCTCGTTGCCCGTTACAAAACACAAACATCGAATCGCTAAACGGGTCTAGCTTAAAATGCTCTCTTATTATCAAACTTAGCGTGTTGCTATTTTTACGCATATCCGTGGCTCCACAGGCTAAGTATATTTTTTTATTGTTGCTCAACATGCTGTCACCAACTTCCCTAATTGCACAGACGAACTATTCGGCGTTAGGCGAATTACCATCGCTATGAGTATTTCTAAATGTGTCGGTGGATAGTTTTCGTCAGCCTCTATTTCTAATTTTCCACAGCGTATTATTATTCTGGATGCTTCTTTCCCAACACTGGCTTCTGCCATTTGCGGCATGGGTAACTCTGACTTGATACCAACCTCTACCCACCCCTGGCTATCGTTTTTTTGAACACCCTCTATTTTGTGGGTTTCATCTATAACGCCGGTATTATCTCCATCCCTGCCATATGAATCTTGCCTTACCATTATATCTTCCAGCCTGCTTGCGTATCGTTTCTCCGCCGAACCCATTGATTTGTGATTGATATTGTTTTCTCTGCACCAATTTTCTCGACTTTTTCCGCTTATTCTTTGTTCCTGTATTAACGCCATCCACTCACTATCACTTCGCTGGGCATTCCTTGGATTTTCTGTTCGGGGGTATAGTGGTGTATGGTTGCTCATCGTACTCTGGTTGACTCCATTCTCGCGACACCATACTCGTAAACTTTTTCCGCTCTCTCTGTATTCGGTCACTAGTTTTTTCCACTCTTCTTTGCTTCGCGTCTTATGCTTCATTATGCTCCTCCTTTTTTATGGCACGTTTTTTTATCTCCGATTTTATTTATAAAGGACGCATTTCAGTTGTGCCTTTGGAGTATACCCTTTCTTCTTCTCGCTTCCTAGACGTGGTTTTATTTTACGCTTACGTCCAACTGGTGGAAATAATTGACTATTTAACCCTATGCGGATATTTAAAAAAAACCACTGACAGTTTTCCAGTGGTAAAGCTAACCCAAACATCGCGAAGCGTATTGCAACCCGACGCAAAAATATTTATGAAAATAACCGAAATTGAAAAATCAAGCAAAACTGCATTCGTGACAAAATCAAATAAATGTAAAACCGATGTACAAGTTGACAACAACTTACTTACTGCCCTAAAAAATCTGCGTCTAACAATAGCAAAAAAGCAAAATCTTCCAGCCTTTGTAATTTTCCACGACAGCACATTAACCGACATGTGCGCAAAACAGCCAACTACGCTGGACGAATTTATGAATATATCGGGCGTTGGTAGTGTAAAAGCCGAACGCTATGGCGAGCAATTATGGAAGTTGTACGCGAGTATCTGAAGTCCATCAATAGTTGACGGATACACAATAGCACGTCATTCCGCGTTTGACGCG
>WQWD01000340.1 GCA_009785545.1 Treponema sp.
ACTCTTACATTACAAAATCCGCATGAATACTCTCCTCCCATACGATGGTATTACGGGTCGAATGGTTTTTATCATATGACAACACTTCATCTTGATTCATTAAACCCATTATTCAACACAACAGGAACAAGAGAAATTGAATTGCACGTAACAAGAAATAGTGAAGATCTCAGCGTTATAATTAACTTTATAGTACTGCCATAATACTTAGGAAAAATATGAAAAATAAACGAAGACGGCGAGAGACCGATAAATATATATTATTCTCAATTGGAACCAAACTGGTATTAATCGTTACTCTTATTGTCGTTATATCTCTTAGCTCCATAACGGCTATTGTATCATGGATGGTGCGTCAAGACCTGCGAATTGCAGCGGAATATAACAACTTCGAGGCAAATCAAAGATCAGCCGTAATGGCCGAGGAAACTTTTGCAAAAATGCAATCAGATTCAAAGCTAATAATTCAAATGGTACATTCCGCAGGAATAAGGAGTACACTCGCCTCAGAAACTGTGGATTTTTTCTTCAGAGAAAACCCCCGTGTTGCCGTTTTGTTTTTTACCGAACAAGGACATGGAGACGGATTTCTGACAAACGAAGAATTTTTTCTTACACGAGAGATTGATCCTTCGCTTGTGCAATCCTTTATTGATAATCATCGGAGTACTCTGCGGCGTGCGGCTTTAGGAGAAACCGTAATTTTAAATGCAGCGCCTCATTTTCATTTTCACATCATCGCATTGTTTTACCCTGGAGTATCGGGCGGAGAAATGGTTTTATTTTATCCAGAAAATCTGAACGTTTCTTTTAGTTCTGGAATAAATCAATCATGGATGATAAATTCAGCCGGCGACATTATTATCCATGCAAATTTTGATCTGATACGCAGCGGAGAAAATGTCGCAGAAAACAACTTCATTCGTGAAATACGAGAAAGCCCGCATCGCAGCCGTCAATCATTGGTTGAAACTGATTTTGGAGTTTCGCACACAGGAATATCAAATCAGAATATTTTCCAACTGGGATGGGAAAGCTTCAGACAAGGCAGTCTGGCTCTGCTTGAAAATATCCGGCAGTTTATTTTGTCTGTAATTGACAGGGTCATTAATGTTTTTGCTAATTTTTTCTTTATCGACAGAAGAATCCCTGAAGTTATTGACGAAGAAGAAATCGAAACCATTCGTCAATTTATCGCTTACAGCAAATTAAACATTGGCGGCAGTATTGTTATAACCAATATCGAATATGACATGGTTTTTGAAAGTATAGCCGCCACAACAAGACGTAACATTTATCTTACCGGAGTTGTTTTGTTTTTTTCGATAATGCTGATATGGTTTTTCGCAAAAAGCATTTCCATTCCTCTTAAAGTATTGGCCGCCGCCGCACGCACAATTGAAGGAGGTCAATTTGATTTACAGTTGGCCTCCAGAGGGCGTGACGAGATTGGCATATTAACCACAAGTTTTCAAAAGATGTGCTCTGCCCTGCAAATCTTCGGCAGATTTACAAATAAAGAACTCGCCATAAAAGCAATGCGAGGGCAGATAAAAACCGGCGGGCTTCCAAAACACGCAACAATCTTTTTCTCCGATATTCGTGAATTTACGGCAAAGTCAGAAAGGTTTACAAGAATATTCGGGATTGAAGCGCCGGATCGTATTGTTAACTGGCTTAACGTATACTTTACTGAAATGATTGATTGTGTCGAAAAAACAAATGGAACTATCGACAAATTTATCGGAGATGCTGTTATGGCACATTGGGGGACTGCTTACACATCCGGCTGCCCTGCCAAAGACGCTTATAATTGTGTTTTTTCTGCGCTTATGATGCGGAAAGCTCTTTATGAAATGAACAAAAAACGAAAAAAGGGCGATCACGGAGATCCGCCAATTTGCATAGGCTGCGGTATCAATACCGGGATAGTTACAGCAGGGCAGCTCGGCAGTGATATGCGTATGGAATATACAGTAATCGGAGATCCAGTTAATCTTGCTTCCCGTATCGAAGCTTTAACAAAACCGCTTGGAGTTGATATTCTTATCAGCGAGTATACATGGCGTATGGTCAAAAATAGTTTTATTACACAGGAAATGCCTTCTGTAACTGTAAAAGGAAAACAAAAACCTTTACGCATATTCGCTGTTATAAATCATATTGAAAACCTCAACGGCCCAAGAACCTTAGCCGAACTGCGAAAACTTCTTGGCCTTGAAGCTCCTCGCACAGATGTAGATGTTAATGCGGATGAAAAAAAATACAAAATAGGCGGTGAAAAATAATCGGGATGAATGTTGTAGAACGAATTAAACCATATCCTGTTAAACCTGTCCGCACTGGTTTTCGTTTTCGAGACCTTTTGATAATCATATTATGCCTATTCGGTATTATTTTTTGTTTTAATTTATTCAGGCTTGATCTGTTTCAAAGCATTAATCTGCAAAATGTGCAGCCTGTCGGCACTGTAACCGTTAGATTTAATACTGTCCAGCGGCGTCTGGCCGATCGTATGCTTTGGGATCGTTTGCGTAATGAATCGCCTGTATTTCTTGGAGATATAATTCGTGTAGCGGAACTTTCCTTCGCCACACTTAACATAGAAGGTCAGCAAATCCATTTAAACGAAAATACACTTATCCGTATTCAACGTGCGCCTGACGGTTTAGGTTTACAGATTGATTTAGCCGAAGGCAGTATAGATGTTTCTACCACGGAAGATGGCGTAAATCTGCAATTGTCTTTAATTGGACAGGTTGTTGAAGCCGCAGGCAATTCAACGATTAATGTCATTTCCACAAGCGATCACGTTATCGTACATATAAACGAAGGAGCCGCTCAAATTATTACCGAAAGCGGAGAAAACACGGAAATTTATTCAGGCTCAGTTGTTACGATTGATTCCGAAGGAGCCGAACT
>WQWD01000341.1 GCA_009785545.1 Treponema sp.
GACTTTCTTCCGCTGTAATGTCGGTGGCGCTTTGGGCGGAAGACGAAAATAATTTTACAAGCGCTTTTACAAATGCTGTCAGAATAAGATAATGATTAAAAGTTATGTGAAACGCCTCGGAAAGTTTACAACTGCCCAAAAGTCGGCTTACAATTTATTCGCCAAAAACTACATTATCCCTTTTTCTGAAGAACATCTTGATTTTGCTAAAATATTTTCTAATAACGATTTGTCAATTACAATGGAAATTGGTTTTGGCTCAGGGATTGCTACGGCGGAGATTGCTTATGCGAACCCTGATAAAAACTATCTTGGAATCGAGGTTCACCGCCCGGGTATTGGCCGCCTGTTACGTGAAATCGAAGAGCGGCCGCTTAAAAATGTCAGGATAATCGAACATGACGCTGTTCAAGTCGTGGACAAAATGATTCCGCAAAACTGCCTTGATGCGATTCACATTTTTTTCCCGGATCCTTGGCCTAAAAAAAGACACAACAAACGCCGCCTGATTCAACGCCCTTTTACAAACAGCCTTGCCGGTTGCCTAAAACCCGGAGGTTACTTATACATGGCTACCGATTGGGAAGACTACGCCAATCATGCGCTTGAAGAATTGACCGAAACTGTCTCTCTGCGCAACGTTTACACAAATTTTGCCGAACCTCAAAGCTGGCGTCCCAAGACCAGATTTGAGGAAAAGGGTTTAGCTCAAGGGCATAATATTTGTGAGCTGATGTTTAAGCGAGAAATATGAAACATACCTTATAAAGTATTTTTTGTTAATTCTATTAATCCTTGAATAATACCTGAAAATAGTGTATGTTTATGTAAGTATGACAGTCTGGAGGTAATTTATGTATGCAATAAGTGCAATCTATGATGGTAATAATTTTAAAGTGAAAGAACCTATACCTGTAAAAGAAAGATATGAGGTGGTTATTACCTTTACTAATCCAATAGAAAAAAAACAGGGGAATATATTACAATATTTTAATTCATGGAATGAATCTGACGTAAACTGTGTCAATGAAATTATCAACGAAAGAGCTAATTTTTCACTAAATCGGATAGAAATATGATATTTCTTGACAGTGATATATTATCGTATTATTTTTCCGGGAATGAAATAATACGTGATAAATTATTAGAAATAATAAGTAACGGAGAAAAAATAGCATTAACATCAATAAATGTGTATGAAATATTAAAAGGCTTTAGATGGCGAAAAAACAAAAATAAAGAATTATTATTTAAGGATTTCTTGGAAAATATAATTGTGTATTCAATTGATGATATTGTACTTGAAATAGCAGCAGATATTTATGCGGAATTGAGAGAAAATGGAAAAACTGTAGGGGATGCGGATATCTTGATTGCTGCAATAGTTATAAAAAATGATGGTAAATTGTTTACTAATAATATAAAACATTACAAAGATATTAAGGATTTACAATTATTAAATTGTATATTGATCCCGTGTTAAAAACAATCCCCTAAAATTTCCGCTTCTCTGCCCACAGACCAAGCGCCGGGTTCGGCACATAAAAAAACTTTTCGCCGTCAGCTAATGTATTCCACCCGGCAGAAAGTTTGCCGGTATCGTAGCGTGATTGCATTTCGTTTAAATCGCCCCATTCAAAACCGACAGATTCGATTTCTTGGCGTGTCACTTTATTTCCCGGACAGTACCTGATTGTGAAACGGTTTTCGGAGGAGCCGTGGATCAGATGAGCGGCGGCACTTAAGTTTTCGCCCAGCTCTGCGTCTTTGGCGGCTTTGTTAAGAATCTCTTTGGCAGGGCGATAGCCGTGTTTGCGGATTAGAGCGTCAATGCCTGTGTCTTCGCCGAAGCGCTCCAGTGCGGGGGCGAGGATCACAAGTTCGCCGCCGTCAGCGATAACCATGCGTGTGCGGTAAACGGCTTTGTTTCCAAGCCATGTTGTGCGGTATTCTTCGGGTTCGAGGTAAACGACTGCCTTGTTAACCGGCTTGTTCATCAGGTTTACATTGACTTCACGGGAAAGTGCTGCCGCTTTTTCAAAACATTCCCTGCCAAAGCCGATGTAAAGTCCTCGCACAGCCAGCGAGCTCGGCAACAAGCCCGGCAACAAGCCCGACTCTTTGCCAGCTGTGGAGGCTTCGCAGGCTCTGCCACTTGAGCGTGCACTGATTACGGTGAGTACCCATAAAATTGGGGGAAGCTCTCCGCTAAAACGGTTTAAACCTTCGTCAAAGAGGGCACGTACGGGAGTATTGGCCTTGCCCATGATTTTTTCCATTCCGTAGGCTGCACCGGCAAAGTGGCTTTTGTCAATCGCCTCTTTGCCGCCGGTTCCAACAAAGAGGTTTTTTGCGTGATTTGCCATGCCGGCAACTTCATGAGGGACAACCTGCCCGATACTCAGCGCAAGCGAAAAATCGCCGTAAGACGGATTCTTTTTATGTAATATTTTGTTAACTTGAACAGGCCAGTCGTAACTGACAGCACCTTCAGATATTTTTTCGACCCTGTCTTTTTCGATTCGGCCCAGTTCTGCGACATCGTTTCTCCAGTCGTGAACCAAAAATTTTTCGCGCGGTGTAGAGCCGAACATTCTCGAAATTTCTTCATCGTGCATTGCCATGTGAGTGCCGAGAGCGGGAAGAACCGCTCCCAATCTGTCTCCGTCAGAATTGGAAAGCTGACGTGCCGCAATTTCTGTAAAAAAACCTGCTTGTGAGTGAAAGCGGGTAATATCAGGAGGAAGGATAATGACTTTTCCTGAATCGTTAATATCGGAAAGCGCATTTGATAAGGCGCTCGAAAAAAGCTCTTCCATTTCTTGTGCGCTTAAATCTTTATCAGCGCCGCCGTAAGCTATGTATGTTTTTTCCATGTAGACTTCCTCCAACGTTAATGGTAGAATTATACATAAA
>WQWD01000342.1 GCA_009785545.1 Treponema sp.
GAACGGATAAATTCTTCGTAGGTAAGCTGATCTACCGAAGCTACATGAACATGAACCATGCTGCGAAGCTGGGCAGAAAGGCTTGTTGTTGTCAGACGGGCAAAAGTTTCATGCATTATCGAAACAGTACGAATCTGTTCTTTGGAAAATTTGTCGGGGCGTTTGAAGTCATATATCTTTATTTTCCGGCTGTCAGCAGCCGGTCTGAAATCCTCAGGCTCGGTATCTCCGGCGTTTATCGCAGTTAATAGTTGATCAATTTCATCCTGAGACAGAACTTCTGTCATTTAAAACCCCTAATTATAAATTATAACTTTTTAAATCCTTTTGGCAAGATCATTAAAAATCAGCCATTACATTTAACCTATCGAACAAAATATCCCGTACTCCGCGAGAATCCAAAAAACGAGTGTTTAACATTTCACGGATTTCCCTTTTTATCGCTTCTTCTCTTTCGGGAGCAAGATCGGCGGCTGTTTTTCTCGCAAAATAACTTCTGGTAAAATCACGCAATTGAAACCTGCGGCTGTTTAATTCCTGCCAAGTAGCCTGATCGCCTTCATCATATCCGATTACCATAATTACTTGAACGATATAGCCGTCTCTGGTTCTTACATCCATCTGACCGATACCATCAAAAAAACTAAGGAGAGGCCGCCTCCCAATATATGGTGAACTTGGGTCTTGAAAAACAGTTTGATTCCTCCCCCCTCTGTTCATGATATTAACAGTTATAACAGAAACAGTAACAATGAAGATCACTGCAGCAAGACCTATAGCCGCAAATTTGAGGATAGTCGGAAGCAAACTTCCAAGTCCTCCGCCTCTTTTTTTCTTAGAGGAAACCTCGGATTCCGGAGTATCAGCGTCATCAAAAATATCATCAGTATCAGACATTCCCAAAACCTCCCATATTTAGTTTTAACAAGAGAGACTGTTTCAAAACTAACCGAATTTTGAAATAACCTCAATATAGAGGCTGTCTCAAAACTGACCGAACCGAAGGCTCGCAGTTTTTGGAACAAGCTCTATACCTTTAGATTATCGGCTTTTTAGGGGGATAAATTAGGAATTTGATGGGAATGGATATGAGGCTGTCCCAAAACTTCAGTTTTTGGGACAGCTTCCTTAGATTTAAATGAAAAAGCGGCATTTATGACGCTTTTTCGGAAGCCTGTCTCAAAACTGATCGAACCGAAGGTTCGCAGTTTTTGCGACAGGCTCATATGACACATTTATATAAAAAAAGTTTCATTTTTTTGCACAAACAGCTTGACATTATTTGCATTTATGCTATTATGTCAAAATGACAATATTTTTGATATTGTCAAATAAAAAATAGCGAATTACATATAGCTATTTTAATTTTTGGAGGACTTATGGAAACTGAAGTTATAGAAGCTAATGGGGTGAACGGAATCGTTGAAACCACAGAAGCTGTCGTTGAAAATGGATTAGATGGAATTGCTGCAGCGACAGAAGCTGTTACAGCAAGCGGAAACGGAATTATCGAATATGTTCAAGCAGCCATAACAAATGGAAGCGGTATGTTTACCACTATTGGGATTATTGGGTTTGTCGCGGCAATCTTGGTTATGATTATCGGGGCATACAGAGGCATGAAACCAGTAACTCTTACATTGCTCGCTTCGTTTGTCGTCATCGTGACTAATGGAATGAACATTTGGGAGGCATTCGCCAGTTATCCGGCTTTTGGTACGGCATTAAGAGAAAATTACTACGGATACGCATTTGGCTTTGGCCGGGCAATGAACCGCTTTTTCTTCATATTTATCGCTTCTGCAATATACGCAATTCTAATGGAAAAAACCGGTTGTACCGGAGCAATTGGCGGTCAGATGGTTAAGTGGTTCGGCGAAAAAAATGTTATGGCAGTTGCGTATTTCTTCACTGTTATTCTGACTTTTGGCGGAGTGAGCTTATTCGTGGTGTTCTTTGCGGCTCTTCCTATCGCTTACAAAATGTTTCAAAAAGCTCGGTTGCCGCGTGCATTGATTATTGCGCCATTGGCAGCCGGAGGAGCGGGTATCACCATGACTACTCTGCCCGGCTCTCCTCAGCTTACCAACGTTATTCCCGGGCAACTTCTGGGTACTCCCCTTACTTCCGCCCCGGTTTTCAGCCTTATCCTCGCTCTTATAATTGTGGTACTCACATTAAGCTATTTTAAACACGCAGAGAAAAAAGCCAGAGCAAAAGGATTGCCATTTACTTTCCCGCCAGGTTTTGACGAAGCTGTACTTTCCGAAAACTTGCCTCGTCCTATAATTGCGTTTATTCCGATTATTTTCCTTCCGTTGTTTATTATTTTAAGCAGTGTCTTGGGAGCGCCTTATGCCGCAGACGGGATGCAGTTAACAGTATTAGCGATGGTTTTAGGCGCTGTTCTTTGTTTAGCTCTCAACTTCAAAAAATTGTCAAGAACAAAACTTAAAGAATGGACTACAGAGGGCGCGTCTAACGCTCTTATGGCTCTTGTAGCTTTAGCTTCTGTTCTGGGGTTCGGCGCTGTCGTATCCCGTGCACCGGCTTTCCAGCAAGTAATTCTGTGGATTAGCGGACTTGAATTCTTGGGAGTATATGGACAAGCCTTTGTTGCAACAGGTGTTATTTCCGGTATCGTTGGTTCATCCTCCGGAGGAGCCGCAATAGCTTTGGATCACCTGGCCCCGGTATTTCTAGCGGCGAGTGAACATGGAGCAAGGCTCGAAGTCATACACCGTATCGTTGCAATGTCTGCTGGTACTCTGGATACGCTTCCGCACGTTTCTGCTATATTTGTATTCCTTGGTATTATTGGCTGTACACACAAAGAAGCTTACGGATACATTTTCTGGTCAACTGTTGTCATTCCAACAATTGTCACCATTGGCGCAGTAATAGTAGCATC
>WQWD01000343.1 GCA_009785545.1 Treponema sp.
AATCTGCTCTATCTCTTCCACGGTTACTGTTTCAGGTTCGATTGCGATTTCGAAGGGGTTTTTTGTGTATTCCCAGGCAAGGTTTTTAACCCAGGCGTTAAGCGTGGCGCTAAAAAGCATGGTTTGGCGCTGGTTTGCCGGGGGAACAACACGAATTAGCTTACGCAAGTCAGGGTAAAAGCCCATATCAAACATTCGATCCGCTTCGTCCAGTACCAGGAAGGCAATATCCATAAGATTCATCTGCCCGCTCTGGTTCAGATCGAGCACCCGGCCGGGAGTGCCGACAAGAATCTGTACATTATCACGGAGCAGTTTGGTCTGTTGGGCATATCCGACTCCGCCGTAAAAGCTCCCGGTTTTGAAGGGTAGATACTTGCTCAGTAGTTTAGCCTCTTCTTCGACCTGAACCGCCAGCTCCCTGGTCGGCACCATAATGATGGCTTTTTTCCCGCCGAGCATTGCTTCTGTCAGGAGGCGTTGAAAAATAACAACTAAAAAAGCCGCAGTTTTTCCCGTTCCAGTCTGCGACTGGACATAAAGGTCATGACCGCCAAAAGCATTTTGGAGTACCTGTTCCTGAACAGGCATACAGGTTATATATCCCGCCTCATGTAGTCCCCGCTCAAGGTCAGGATGTAAATTAAACTCAGAAAATTTCATATAGTATTGAAATATTAACGCTTTTTGTAGAAGATGAATAGAGAGTGCTTTAAGTGATCAACCATATATATGTGAGTTATGTGTTGTACCCTTTACAGTATACACCCTTGTAAGGTATAGTGCAGTTTGCTGGGGATTCAAGGGTTTTTTGAAATAGCAGCTTTTGCGAGCTGATTTTTTGGAGCGGTGTCCGAGTGGTTGAAGGAGATGGTTTCGAAAACCATTGAGCTCGCAAGGGTTCCGGGGGTTCGAATCCCCCCTGCTCCGGTGCTTTAAATCCGTAGGATTTTAGGCTGTGTTTATGTTTTTGGAGAGATGTCCGAGTGGTCGAAGGTGTACGCTTGGAAAGCGTATGTGCCTGAGAGGGTACCGAGGGTTCGAATCCCTCTCTCTCCGTAATTTATCTTTAAAGCAAAAAATTCTTTCTAACCAGAAGAGTAAAAAACAGCAAGCAACCAAGGGATTCGAAACGGAGCGCGACGTAAGTAATGCCAAGGCGCAAGCCTTGTAACCTAAAACACGGCGCAAGGATGCGCCGGGAGCGCGCAGGCGGGGGTGGAAGGAGTTGACAGGAGTCAACAACTGGAACCCCGAATCCCTCTCTCTCCGTAGCTTTTACTTAATGCCAGAATCCCCAACCAATTAAAAGCGCAGCGAAAACCACTGAGCTAACCATTGTGAAGCAATGAAATAGTCTGCTTGCTTTTGCTGGTTCTTTCTTTCTGTTTGCCCACATAAAAGCAACCAGGATTGGTACAGAAATCGCAAAGGTGATATTGAAGATAAAATGTACCTGCAGCGATGCATAAGTAGCAAAGCTAAATCCACGAATTGCGAAAATCACATTGTTGACAGTTACCGCGGCCATCGAAGTAAAAAGCGCGATGTTTAATTTCTTCATCCGGTTGCAGGGGATTCCTTTTTTTCTGTTTCTGACAGCGCCGATAATTATGATAACGAGGGCAACCGGAATATTGAGTATACACAAAGCAAAAAGAAATGCGCTGCCAAAATTTATAATTAACCTGCCAATACTTAGGGGTAAAAAATCAAAATACATTACAGAAAGGCGTGAAACGTTTCCGCCAACTGTTTCAAAAACGACAAAATCAAACAGATCCATTATCGCGATGCCGCCGCCAGTGTTCCTGAAAACATAGGGGCTTACCTGAACGAAGGTTGCCCCGCCAATGTTTAGCGTGTTTTCATCAATTCCTCTTACCGGAAATATTGTCAATGATGTTAATAAATTTGCAAAACCTCTTACTTGCCTTCTGGCCATAGTGAACATACCTGTTAACTCATTCGCATCAGGAAAATCGCCGGAATATAAAGGCGGCACGAACTCGCCAAAGAGCGCTCTTGTGAGTCCAAAACAGATAGCTGTTTCACTTGCCTGGTTTGTCATTACAACAAGGCCAAAGCGTTCTTCCGGTGCAAGTGTAAAAAGGGCCGTAAAAGCGGCTGTGTTTCCGCCGTGTCCAAGCGCCCTTACCGCGCCGAAATGTTCCATAAAACCATGAGAGAAACGCGGGAAACCTTCTGCAAAATACAAGGTAACAGACAGCATTTTGTTTAACGCCGCATTATCCCTGAAAAGGGGGCTTGTTTCGCCCTCCGGCGGCATTAGGGCTGCCAGGAATTTAATCGCATCTCTCGCTGTGCCGATTGCGCTCCCGGCCGGATACATCCCAATAAATATCCTTTCAACAGGTGATACAGTAGGGCCTCCCCTGCCCAGGTTATGCCCTTTTATTTGTCCGCGTCGCTCTGCCACGGACGGGTTATCAGCCTGGAGCGGGTGAATGGCCGTTTCTGTCATGCCTAGCGGCCGGAAAATATTTTCCCAAACATACTGATGAAAAAACTGGCCTGAAATGCGCTCTACAATCAAACCCGCAATTGCAGTGCCGAAGTTTGAATACGCGACTATTGTTCCGGGTTGGTAAATTTGCCGGGGTTCCCAGGCAAGTATAGAAGCTTCCAAACTCGGAACATCCTGGGATCTACCGTAAAAAAGATCTACCATGCGATCTTCCCACCCGGCATTGTGGTTCATTAGGTGTAACATGGTTATTGGCGTTTCATACCTCAACCTATGCAAAAAATTATCCGGCAGGTATTCTCGAATATCCGTGTTCAAATTTAACCTGCCCTGCTCGACAAGCTGCATAACGCTTGTCCACAGTAGCAGCTTTGTTGCAGAACCCCACTCAAAAACGGAATCATTGCTAACCCTGAGCTCGCC
>WQWD01000344.1 GCA_009785545.1 Treponema sp.
TAGCCTTTATTTCTCAAAAAGAATCCATTGACACAACAACGCCATCTGGAAGATTTATGCTAACAATATTTGCGGCCGTAGCAGAACTTGAACGAGAATATTTACGCGACCGTCAACGCGAGGACATCGAAATTGCAAAACAGCAAGGGAAATATAAAGGAAGAAAGCCCAGAGAGTATCCGGACTTTGAATATATGCTTGAAAAAACTAGACGCGGAGAAATGACTGCCGCGTCTGCGATGCGAAAACTTGGAATGAGTAAAACCACATGGTATCGTAAGGTTAAAGAATGTTCAGAACTTTTGCCTGCGGCAAAAGCGGCTAACGCCGCCCAGCTTCTTCTGGGTTCAGTTTAGCGAGATTTTTGTATCCAAAAGGAAGCAATGCTTCAATATTTTCAGGGTTAGACATGTCTACATTGGGAGCTGTTTTGAAAACATAGCTAAGATATTCGAAAGGGTCTATGCCTGTTTCTTTGGCAGTTTCAACCAAACTGAAAATAGTGGCAGCGGCATTTGCACCCCTAACGGTGTTCGCAAACAGGAAATTTTTTCTACTTATAACAAAAGGCTTGATTGTGCGTTCAGCACGATTGTTTGACAATTCCAAACGACCGTCAAGCAAAACATTTTGAAGATATTTTTTTTGCGAAAGCATATAACCAACGGCTCTGCCGAACTGTGACTTGGGAGTGGTTCGTATTGCATCAACCCACGCAAAGAACTCGTCCATAACAGGCTTTAGGACTTCAAGGCGTTTTTCGTATTTTTCATCAAAAGAAAGCTCCGCGATTTCCCTTTCAATATCAAACATTTTATCGCAGAATCGTTTTCCTTTTAATTCCTGCGTACCGTCCCTGTCGGCAGGGTTTATCATTTTCAAAGCAGAATCCCATTTTCGCCGCACATGAGCCCAACAACCAACGATGATAATATCATGGGGAAGTTTGTGATAGGCTTCGTAGCCGTCCGAATGCAGATACCCTTTGAAGTTTGCCAAAAATTCAGCCGGATTTTTGGCTTTTCTGTTTGGCTTATATTCGGCAAGCACGATAGGTTCATTTGTGTCACCGCTTGTTCTGTATACCCACAGATAACTTTTAGATTGCGGTGTTTTGTGTTCTTCTTTCAAAACTTGAAATGTAGTTTCATCTGCGTGGGCTACAGTTTGACTAAGCAATCGACGCTTTAGTTCATCTGCAAGCAAAAACAGCCAAGTTTCAGAAACGGCAATAAGCCAATTCGCCAGTGTTTGACGCGGCAGAAGAACACCCTTGCGCTGCCATTCCTGCTCCTGCCTGTACAATGGTATCCCCATTACAAACTTTTGGTGGGCGGTATATGCAACTGCTTCCGGTGAAGCAAAACTTCCTTTTATAACAGGGCTAGGTGCGGCGGTTTTAAATATCACAGAGCGTTCGTCCTTTTCGCACTCGCGACATTTATATTTTTGCGTAATATGCTTGCGAAGTGATACTTTCGCTGGTTCAATAACAAGCTCCTCGCGTACTTCGTTGCCAATCAACGTAGCTTCTGTGCCGCAGTGATGACAAACTATATCTTCATCGGCAGGCAGATAAGTAAGTTCCTCCACAGGCAAATCTTTAGGCAACCCCTCTTTGCGGGTGCGTTTTTTACGATGATGCTCTTTTACAACTTCAAGCGGTGGTTCTTTTTCGGATTCAGGGTTGGCTACAGCCGTCTCATCAGTTTCGCCTTCGATAGTGAGTTGGTCATACAAACTTTTTTCGCTTGAAATACCAAACTTCTTTTTTTGAGACAACTTAAACAACTCTTCGTAGTGTTTTACGATAATCTCAAGCTCTGCTATTTTATTTTTAAGGATTTGATTTTCCTGCTCAAGAATTGTATTTTTCACGTCTCTCACCTGAGACTATTATATCAAAAAAACCGCCAAATATCAAGGTTTTCAGCGGTTTATTGCAGATTTTTTTCGTGTTTTTTATTGGTGATTCATGCTCCTGGATTCAAGATTTCGCGTCTTTTGAATTTCGAAACCAGCCGCGTTCCTCCAATCAAAATTTCAAGTTCTCTGTATGTTAAATCCATTTTTTTTTCGTCACCTACACGACTTGGCCATTGGAAGCGTCCTTTTTCCAGCCTTTTTGTATGAAGCCAAAACCCATCACCATCCCATTCTAAAATTTTCAGTATATCTTTCTGACCGTTACAGAACACAAACAAGGCATCGTCAAATGGATTGAGTTTGATGCTTTCGCTTACAAGCGCACTCAGTGAATTGCTGTTTTTCCGCATATCTGTTGCGCCGCACGCTAAATATATCTTTTTCTTCTCTTTTAACATACCGCCACCAACTTTCCAGATTGCAGGGGCGAGCAGTCCGCCGTTAGGCGAATGACCAGCCCGATAAGATTTTCCAAGTGCGATGATGGATAGCCATCATCTGCTTCTATTTCCAGCTTGCCGAAGCGTATTTTTATTTTTGACTTCTTTTCTTCAATTTCAGCTTGCGGCTTGTGATGTTCAGAAGTTTTGCTTATCATTTCACAAACCCTTTGGGTTCGTTCGCGTGAATCTGGCTCTTCGAGTCGATAGGCCTTTTCCTGGTTCATTTCTGACTCAATTCCAATTTCTATCCAACTTGGTTTTGTCGTTTGCTCCGCATTTCGTACACCTTTGGTCTGCTCACAGAATTGCTCGGCTCTGCAATTGGGATTATCGCTCTTCAAAAATGGTTCGCCGAATATTTCTTTGTTGTTAAGAGGCTTACTTTCACATATTTCTTGTCTATTGTTTATATTTTCTAACCGATTCGCATAACGCTTCACCGCTGAACCCATTGATTTATGGTTTATGTTGTTTTCATCGCACCATCTTTCGCGGCTTTTTCCACTATTACGCTGCTCCTGTATTAGTGCA
>WQWD01000345.1 GCA_009785545.1 Treponema sp.
ATAAAAGTCATTTTTATGATAAAATAACATAATGTTGACTTCACGCAAACTAAACCGCATGATTAACTTATTCTTTTACTTTTTGATGTCTTCTTTGTTGTTTGCTGCCGTTGTCTTCCTGACGGATAGTGAAGCGGAAACCATACACGACATTAATCAACTTGAAAAGTTTGATTTATCAAAACGTATCGCTGTTTTGTCTCCGCAGGTTTTTCAGCGTTTTCCTTACGCTCTTTATACTCCGCAGGATTTTGCTTTCGGGTTGGTTACACAGCCGACAGCTTGGGGAAGCGGGAATCCGTCATACATAACTTACCGCCTTGTCCTAAGCAATCTTACTGAAGGTATGGTCTACGGGCTTTCAGGTTTGAGCGCTACTCATGCAATGACTCTTTGGGTGAACGGGGTTATCCTTATACAAGAGGGAGTGCCCGCTAACAGCCTCCAAAATATGAGCCCGAGTATCAGTTATTTTACTGTATATTTTACGGCGGAAGCTGAAGAGGCGGAAATTGTTATTCAACGTTCCAGTTTTGTTCTTCATCATGGCGGACGGCTTAATCCGATTTATTTTGGCGAGCAGCATATTATCACCACTTTGCGTACTTTATCTCATGTGCGAACCAGCGTAATAATCGGCGTTACAGTGATGGCTGCTTTGCTCTTTTTTGGAATGTTTCTGTTTTTCAAGAATCAACATCATTTTATATGGTTTTCTTTGTTATGTTTGATGATAGCCTTCCGTACACTTGGAATAGACAACAGGCTTACCGAAACGCTGCTCCCAAACCTGAATTGGCATATTAGTTATTTTGCCGCTTATGTAAGCACATCGGGGTTTATCATTTTTACAGTATTGTATCTTGACGCGATGTTTCAAAATAAAACCAACAGGGTATTAAAATTGGGCGGTATAACCCTGTTAATTTTGCACGCAGTTTTTATGATGATGACTCCGCCCATCGTTTACTCAAGGTTTAACACATATTACAATATATTTCTGGTGAGTTTTACTGCGGCGTTTGCGGGAAATTTAGTTTGGCTGGCGGTTAAGTATCGGGATAAAAGGCACATTGAACATATATTGATTCTGACAGGAGCTGTTGCCAATATTGCCTTTGGATTTGCAGAGACCGTGCTTCGTGCGGCAACTCCTCAAGCTGCCGTCAATTATACGCAGATAGGCACAATGATATTTATCTTCGTCAACACAATTGCGCTTGCTCTGTATTTTCGCAATACCGAAGCTAAACTTTCAAGGGCAAAGGAATTAAGCCGCCGAAACAAAGCGCAGAAACAGCGTCTTGCTGACGAGAACGCCGCTCTTGATCGCATAAACAAACTGCGTGCTGAAATGATACAAACCATTTCTCACGAGGCACGTACACCGTTGGCGGTTCTTGCAAGTTACTCCAGCCTTGTTGTACTGGAGATGAAAAAAAAGGCTTCCACTGACGGGACAGGCGTTGATACGGCAAACTTGCATATTACCGCTGACCTTGACAAGATTGCTTACGAAGCCAAACGTATTGCCAACCTGATTGATCGCATGAAAAATCTGCCTCTGCAAAAAGAAAAAACGACACAGCGGGCAAAACTTGATATGGGCAGTCTTGTCGTCCAGACAGCGGAGTTGTATCGACACATACTGGATCGATTTGGCGTTTTACTTGTTACAAACATCCCCGACAACTTGCCGCTTGTATTTGGAAATCCTGAAGAGCTTACGCAGGTTGTGTTTAACCTTTTACAAAACGCAAAAAATCACAGCGAGGCAGGCGGGCAGATCATTATCAATATGAATGATGATAATGGAGAAGTGCGAATTACAGTTGCCGATACGGGAATGGGCATTGAGTCGGAAATTTTGCCCCGCATTTTTGAACGGGGCGTTTACGGCAGCAGCGGCGGTACGGGGATTGGTCTTGCCATCTGCAAAGAGATTGTCGAAGCGCATGGCGGAAGGATTTGGATAGAAAGCATAGCCGACAGCGGCACGAAAGTTACGTTTACCCTGCCTGTGTATAGGCTTGAGGTTTGAGAGTTGGAATTTAGGGGGTGGGAATGAAAAAAGAATTGAATCAAAATATGGGAAGGGTTTTAGTTGTCGAAGATGATGTTGACTTAAATAATGCAAACCGCCGTGTCTTGGAGCTGCATGGTTATTCCGTTCAGACTGCGTTCAGTCTTGCTGAGGCGTGGGATTGCCTTGAAAAAACCGAGCCAGACATTATTTTGCTTGATGTAATGCTGGGTGACGGTGACGGTTTTGAATTTTGCCGTGACATACGGGAAAAAACGCAGGCTCACATTCTGTTTTTAACCGCAAAGACCGAATATGAAGATATTGTGAGCGGGCTTTCTTCTGGCGGTGACGATTACATCACAAAGCCGTTCCGTGTTGACGAGCTTTTGGCAAGGGTGGAGTCTGTTATGCGGCGAAGGGGAATGCCCGTATCGCTTAAAACCATTAACAAAGGAAAACTTGTGATAAATATGGTTTCCGATCAAGTGTTTTTGGACGGCCAAGATTTACTGCTCTCGCAGAAGGAGTTTAGCATTTTGTGCCTGATGGTGCAGAACGAAGGAAAACACCTTGACGCAGAATATATTTATAAAATGGTGTGGGGGCGGCAAGTCGGTAATGACATAAATGCCGTTAGGGTGACTGTCTCACGCTTGCGAAGAAAACTTGAAAATTCCGGGTATAATATTTTTGCGAAACGTGCCCAAGGATATGTTTTTGATAAAAAAAATGACAACGGCGAAGCCGAAGATGACCCTCAACTGTATGGGGGGGGGGGGGGGGGTAAAACTTTTTATTTTTTTTTCCCCAACAAAAAAGGGTTTTCCGAAAATTGGGCCTTGTAAAAACCTAATATATTAAAAAACACGC
>WQWD01000346.1 GCA_009785545.1 Treponema sp.
AAAACTTGAACGGTTTAAATCAAGTACAATCGGTCTGCCGTAAATTGCAGCCCTATACAAATCGCCATCATTTTCTTTTTCAAGTGTTAAACTTGCTTTGTCAAAATTAGTTGTTACGTCATAGTGGGAATAAAAGAAACGCCTAAAACCAGCTCCGCTGGTTACGTCGTATTCAAGGCGGTTTTCCGCTTCTTCCTTTGTATCTATTTCATCAGCAAAGACAACATTTCTTTCCTTACCATTTTGGTCTATGACCCTGTATCGTGCTTCATATCTCCCTTTTTCAATTTCTCTAATCAACGGATACTTAAAAGGGTAGTGAGGCTGTAAGAACTCATCATAAAAAACGGGCGGGTCGTCATAATGCCAAATTTCTTGTTTCTCTAATGAAACAGGCATATTTACTTTTAACCGTACCGTATTACGGTAATAATCTGCTTTTTCCGTTTTTCGTAAATAAAAAATATCATCGCCTGTTAAAGTGTAAGAAAACTCGTTGTCAGCAAGTTGTTCTGTTTGGTACGCTGAATGTGCAAACACTAGCGGTTTTTCAGGTGCGCACTCTAAATGGCAACGATAAGCTGTTGCAAGGCTGGAAAGTTCAGCCCAAACATTACGGCGTAGTCGGACAAAGGGCAATGTTACCGGTATCGTAGAGCAATCAATATCGTTAGCGGATATTCCCGCTCTTTGTGCAATTCCGTGGACAAGGGATTTTTCTGGCTGGCTTTTATCGCAAACAACCGAATAAGTAAATACGGCAGGTGAAATCCAGTCTCTCGCTTCATCGGTTTTGCGTAATCTAGCGGATAAATCTTTTAAGCCGATATATACAAATCTCTTGCGACCTTCGCCTCGAATATCTTGTATACCTTTTTCATCAACATAAAAAATAAAGCGTTGAAAATATGGTAGCCCTTCACCTAACGAAAAAGAAACTTTAACCTGTGTTCCGGCAGAAACACCGCTATAAGCGTAATTACCAATGCTGTTATTCAGTAACATTTCACCCCTTGCCGATGTTCCGCCAGCGGCTTCTTTCAAACCGTAAAAATTGGCTTCGATAATATCTTGTTCAAAAACACTTTCAAAATGACCGCCCACATCAATTTCAATTTTTACCCTTATGGGTTTATCAGCGGCTTTTATAGCTTCTTGCAGGGCATTGTCAATTTCGTAAAATTTCATATTAACCTCTGCCTCATGCGGCTGAATGGCCGCACATTAAAATCGAACATGAAACTTGTTTCATGCTAACCACTCTTTGCCAGCGATATACACATTGGCGGTTACAGTATCCGAAACATAATAGCGAAGAGGACCGATAACGGTATCAGTGCTGTTGATACTCGTTTCATCAGAAGTAAGTACCAACCTTTTGAGTGTTAGCCAAAAACTCCCAAATTGCCTCTGTTCATACCTATCCCGCAGCAGTGTTGCGGAAATTATCAATTCATCAATAACATTCAGAAGGTCAGAACTGTTTTCCCTTGCTGTATTACGTACAGCCTCCCTCTTAATCCATACCTCGGTTTTAGTCCCGCCCTCCTTTTTCGATACAAGGGTTATTCCGTATATGTTTTTGTATTCCTGTCCGTTTATCCTGTAAGTAACACAATCACCGTAAAAACGCTCGGCAAAACCATTTTTGGCGCTTTTTTCCACAAAGCTTCTATTATATTGGCATATTTTGGGGCTGCGCTCTCCTAAAATATCCAATTTTAGCTTTACAGCTTCCCCCCGCATAATCCGCAGTTCAAACCCCTTTATCCGGCAAGCCTCATAACGCCGCTGTTCACCGCCTCTGTCCTGTATTAAGTCAAAGCGTTCGGTATCTTCCATCGGCAAAAGGTTCAAACTGTAACGGTAAAGATTTCTGGCTCCAGAGACAAACACGGGGTTTTCCGCAAAGCCCATAGCTAGGTAAAGCAATACCGGAGCCGTTCCTATGGTCAACGGTGTAATGATGCACCCAGTAGCTCCGCCGCTTTTCCTGATGGCTTTGCAGATGCCGCTACCTTCAATAGCAGCTTCTTCTTGTAAAAGGCAAACCGCTTCCCGCAATGTTTCTTCGGAATAGGGCACATCTATTTCCGTGCGAGCGGTCTTAATAACGATGGAACAATCACTTCCTTGTACTTTCATTTTCGCTCCTGCCGCCATGGGAACCCCAACCGAGCCACAAAGTGGCTAAGGTTCCCCTCTTGATGGCGGCTGTTATAAACTTGGGGAGTTTTTACAATGTAAAAACTCCAAGCTAAAAATCAGCATGGTAGCTGTTTTTTAGCCCTCAACCGTTACACGCATTGAAATAACCAACTGCCAATTTCCCCCGCAATTGGGTTTTTCCGGCGGCTTATATTTCTTCCCCGTAATTACCGCCCTGTCAGCAACACCGCCCAATGTAACATCTTCGTTTAACGTTTTTTCAAAAGCCGTTGAATAAGCGTAACAGTACAATTCGCTGTCTGGATTTTCGGGAATGGTAAAAGTTATTGTCATTGAATAAGCGTCT
Source organism: Treponema sp. (assembly GCA_009785545.1). Taxonomy (GTDB): domain Bacteria; phylum Spirochaetota; class Spirochaetia; order Treponematales; family Breznakiellaceae; genus WQXQ01. Next base: position 2,516 of record WQWD01000346.1, read on the forward strand.
TGTTTTATAATCCGTTCTTTTTCTGTTCGCTCACATGATGAAATTGTTACAACAGGTGTGATTGCGGAACTTCCGCCGTATTCGCCTAACTCGACCAGCGGAAAGAAAAATTGATAGTCATTCAGCTTTTCATTTACACGCCCTGTTAAAAGACTGTTGATGGCGTTCTTTATTCTTTGCTCTATAAAATCGCTCATGCTTCCTCCCCGCCACGACTGGCATTTTAGATGACCTTCCGTCTGTACGGATCTAAAAGCTTGCAAACATTAGTCGGCATCGACATTTCAAAATGTTCCCCATCTCGCCCCGTTCCACGGACATTCCCGACCATGCCAACTCTGCGCCCCTTATATCTGGTCATATTCCATGCCG
>WQWD01000347.1 GCA_009785545.1 Treponema sp.
GTGGTAAAATAGAACTTGCGGACACGGCGGTTTAGTTGAAAAAATTTTATTGTTTTCACGCTTTAAATTTTATCACAAAACTCCGTGTCTGTCTATTGTTATTTTTTTACTGGTTATTTAGGTTTTTAATCAATTGTTTTCGATATTTTAATATCAACAAAGCTAAGTATTCGTATAAAGTACATTATACGAATACTTTTTCTTGATACATGCTGATGCTTACAAAAAGTTAAAATAAATACGAATAATATTCTTGATTTTAACGCATGATTTGTGATATAATAAGCTAAGTAAGAAATCAAACAGGAGTCATCATGAATAAGAAAACTTTAACTCTAACCATTGAGCAGTATCATGATATCATCGATACTATGAGAAGTGGATTCTCTGGATGCCGACCTAACAAATATATGGCTACGGCGTTAGTCGTAGAAGCAAATATGGGATTGCGGATTTCCGACATATTAAAACTGAAGCTATCTGATATTATAAAAGACGGCGACAGATACCGACTGAATATTAAAGAACAAAAAAATAACAAGGAACGTTTTTTTACCGTTCTGACAGAGGCGTATCAGCATTTGAAAATCTATTGCTTGGAAAACAATATCCACGCTGATGAACGCATATTCAAATTCACAGAGCGTGGCGTACAAAATAAATTAAAAAAAGTATGTGATTATCTGGAGTATGAGGGAATATCCACACACAGTTTCAGAAAATTCTTTGCCACGCAGATATATATTGAGAATGATTACAACATAGCGTTGGTGCAGAAGCTCTTACAGCACTCTACAGTCGCTGTTACTCAAAGGTATATTGGCATACAGCCCAAGCAGATAGAAAACGCCCTAAAAAAACATAACTACTGGAAATAATGACTCTCACCGTGAGAGTTTGGAAGGGGGTAATTGCAATGATTACAGCAACAAAAATAGCTTTTATAAACAGTAAGGGCGGTTGCGGGAAAACAACGTCTATATTCCATGTGTCAGGCGTTTTGTCTAAGCTAAATAAAAAGGTTTTGGTGATTGACCTGGATAAACAAAGAAATACGACCTCGACCTTGATGATGAATGTAGATAAAGAGTATTTCCCTAAAAAGACAGTGTTTGATTTTTTACAAGGCAAGGCGACAGCTGATGAAGCAACTGGGAAGGCTCTTTTTCAGCGCAGGGGAAACGCCCGCCCAAAATATTACGGGGTTGACTGCATGGTCGCCGACAGTAGGCTTGAAAATGAAGTCTTGTTAAAAAAAATAGACGGGAAAAATATAAATACGGAACTTGATGAATTTATAAAAAAACAGAGCTACGACTGGATTTTAGTTGATATGCCGCCGTCAAGCGCGGCTTTGAGTCATATTTGTTTCGCTTATATGGTTAATTTCGTAATTGTTCCGTTTTCATCAGATATATTCAGCCTTGACGGGTACGATAATATCGCCGAAACGATTAAGGACGCGAGAAACATAAATGAGAACCTTAGCAATTTGGGCGTGTACCTCGCCCGATATATGGGCAACTGCGCGTTGGATAAATATATTAAAAGCGAGCTGTCCGAAAGGCTTGCCAACAGGGCTTTAAACACAAATGGCTTTATAGACATCCAAATACCTCTCGCCTCGGATATTAGAGAGGCTGTTTTTTACGGCAGACCCATAAGCTATTATAAAGAGTTTTCAAATAGTTGCAGGGCTTATGAGCGGCTTGTCCATGAAATAACCAAGCGCATCAAGTTCTCACGGTGAGAGTCAAAATAAAAATTGAAAGTCCTCACGGTGAGGACTTGGGAGGATTAAGTCTATGGCAAAAAATTTTGGGAAATCACCAGCTGCAAAAAGGTTTGATGAAGTTGCTAAATCTTCTATAGCGAATACGAATACTGCGGTCATTAAGCTCATTGAAAATTCTGCCTTGGCAGATTATCCGAACAACGGCGAGGACATATCTTATACGGCAGATATTGAAAAAAGCATCAGCGAGCTTGGGTTTACTGACCCGATAGAAGTAACGGATTTCGGTATGGCTGGCGGAAAATATATGATAGTCAGTGGTCACAGGCGCAGAGCAGCCGGGATAAAATGCGGCATGGATTTGTTTCCGTGCATTATAAAATCATTTGCCAACGAAAGTGACGTTCAAAATTATGTCCTCCTCGCTAACAGCCATCGTGACAGTGCAAAAGACCCGCTGCTGTATTCCGTTCGTTACAAAATGCACGAAGATCATTTAAAATCAATAAATTTTCAGGGTTCTGTTCGCGAAGAAATCGCAGAAAGACTCGGAATAAGCGTTCAGCAAGCCGACCGATATAATCAAATGAATAAAATCATATTGCCTGTTTGGAATTTGGTACGCGAAGATATTGTCGGAATGTCAAGCGTCCTGCCAATGGCAACGTTGAGTTTGGAAGAGCAGAAAGAAATATTTGAGATATTAAAAGAACGCTCTTTAAATGACATTGAGCTGACAAGAGAAAAAGTGAAAGAAATTATAAAAGATTATAGAACCAAATCAAAAAGTCCTCACGGTGAGGACAGATTAAAAAATGCAAAAAATAGTAATATACAATCTTTGCAATCCATTAATCTTTGCTTGCAAAAAATAGGAGAATTTGAATTTAAGGACAAAGAAGAGGCAAAAAATATTTTAGCTGAAATGGAGAAGGTTTTCGATACGTTTAAAAATATTATAGAAGTCCTCACCGTGAGGACATGGGAGGACAAGTCATGAAAAGGAAAAGATTCAATGTAACAGGAATATGCGTACCTGCCAAGCATTACATGGTTGACATAAGTGAAAAGATAGCTCAAATAAAAAAATTGATAGATGATGAGTGTTATTTCACGATA
>WQWD01000348.1 GCA_009785545.1 Treponema sp.
AAACAACCGACATTTCGGAGCAATTGTTTACAGATACGGCCGCTATCTATTGGCGTTACACTGCTGTTGTTGCTGATGATAGAGTCTTTGCAAATCAGCCCTCAGGAAAATCGGCTCTTCATGATAAAGTAGTGGCTACTATCAAACCACCTAATGACCTTATGAAGAGTCGGTTGAAACACATCCTGGATATTCTCTCCGAACCGAAGGCGAAATTACTTCTTAAATTACCTGACCTATCAGAAAATGCACTACCAACCTACATGGATTGCGTCAGGATTGTTTATGGACAATACACTACCCTAGGGGCTGAGAGTAGCAAAGTGGAAGCTTCGGATTTTGCACCTGCCTTCTTTTGTTATTTTGATTTCGACAAAATTAAAGGTGTAGAAATAAAAACCCAATCAACATTATTGGAACAATATTTTGACATTATTAAAATAGGCCCTATATACAATATCTACACCTTTATTGTGTCCAATGTATTGCCGAATGCGGCGAGTAGTATATCTCCAGCCTTTGCTAATCTATTATTCTATGCTGTACCAGAACCCTCTTTAGGGCCTTTCCGCATCAGAGACGAATATCCCGAAACTGTAGGAGAAATGATGTGGGTATATGTGAATAAAAAACTGCCCGCCAGATATGCGTTTAAGTTGAAATTCCCCGATTTAATCGGATTTTATAGCGATAGTGAATCCACATAGTTCCAGATAATCTAGGAAGGGTGGTAGAGTGATAAAAATAGAAAGAGACGCATTTATTCCTATGCAGGAGTTTACAGAAATGTTTTCGACTAATCCTAGAGTGTATTACAACATGACTCGGTTAGAAAATCTCATGCGTAGTCTTACTGCTAAAATACGAAGCCGTGAAGTTCAACTGAATTCCTTTGTGTACAACTATCTAGGTTTTAAGCCTAGGGAGTTGAATAGAGCAATCATAGAAAAACTTTTTGATAAAGCGTATGTAAACCCCAAATTTTATACATCCAAGACGGAAAAGTTTACATATACCAAACCAACCAAGTTGCAGATGATTGAAGCAGGAGTTTTGGAGGATTTTAATGCCCTCCATCTAAACATGACTTCAATGAATACAGAACATTCTAAAATCATTAAAGTCATTCAAAGAAGTTACTCACGGAAGGTAGTTGAAGGGAATAGTGGGCCACTAAAAGAAATACCTTTTGAAGTCGTGCCATCTCGTAACAGACGCTTTAATTCTAGCAATGAAAATGTTATAGGGATGCATAAGTGTATAAATCCAAGTATGGAAGCCAGAAAAGGGTATCTTCTTATACATAAAAGAGCACGAATTTATCGAACGATACCAAAAGTGGTGTAAACGCAAAGGCTATAACTTTAGCGAAGATAAGGCTTTTGATATTTATGTCTACGCCGCTTGCTGTGGCTATACGCTGCCCAAAAACTCAAGCACCAGAGCCCTCGTTTCCGTTGCAGTGGAACAGGTCATTGCTTGCTCCAAGAGTGTTGCGGCTGTAAAGGCTGAAATGCTAAAGATTTCAACACAAATGCCAGAACACAACGTAGTTTTAAGCATGTTTGGCGTTGGCGATATAACTGCCGCACAACTCATAGCTGAAATAGGTGATGTGCGCCGCTTCAACAATAGAGGAGCTTTGGTTGCTTTCGCTGGGGTAGACCCTTCTACGTTCCAATCCGGCAAGTATGCAAACAAAAGCGGAAAATCAACAAAGAGAGGTTCTGCCCATTTGCGGAAAACTTTGTTCCAAGTGGTTGGTGCTTACCTTAAACGCTCACCCGCAGACGAAGCTGTATTCCTGTTCCTTGACCGCAAAAGAGCCGAAGGTAAACATTTCTACGTCTATATGACTGCTTCCGCCAACAAGTTTCTGCGAATCTATTACGCTAGAGTTAAGGCGTTTATGGAGTCACTTGGTCACAATAACTAACACATAAGAAAACTCATCCCTTCGCATTGACCGATTAAAATTTTTCGCTTCTGTCGGTCTGTTTGCCATGCTCCTTTTTGGGGAATTATATAAATGCTTTACTCATACGGAGGATATGGCAATGCCGGAGGGCAATCAGAGCGTCGTATGAGGTTTGCGAAGAAGGTGTTGCTGTGAGAGGCCAACGCCTTTTTTTCCTTCGTACACATAACGACCTTATACACCTTCTTTGGTAACATAAAGCGTTAAACTCCGGCGGCGGTAGCCGACGTGAAATTTCCTCTTTTTAACCCTTGACTTTTATTAGCAGGACTCCTGATAAGCGTTTTCGCCTTGGTATTAACATCTTCCTTTTCAATGAAAGTGTAACGATTGTCAATAGCAAACATGATAAATGTAAACACATCCCAACCAACATGAATGGCTAGGTGTTGCCACATAATACCATCAACGAGTAGAAAGATTACGAACTGAAAAAATCGCATAAGTATAAAGAAGGAAGGGAGATTCTTGCGATTTGGTGTTTCATGGTCAATCAATCCCATAACATAAATATTAAATGCTGCAACAACGCCTAGAATAGTGAAAAGCCCTGACCAAATATTAAAGATATTTACAACTGTCAAACTACCTACTAGCCCAACAAGGCAAATAAATCTTATGAACCAGAATAAAAACTTTATCACAACTTTTCTCCTCTCAGATAATTAGAAACCAAATCAGCAAATTCCATATCTTCTCTCAATTCTGTACTGGGTTTTTCTACAGGCTTTTCTTTTGCACGAGTTACGCACTTGAAGTCGAGAAATGGTATAATCGGAAAAAGTAGCGGGTGATAGATGTGTCAAAATCAAAGTGTTCACGCGAATTGTATTGTGCATTTCTTGAAGTTACATCATTGAG
>WQWD01000349.1 GCA_009785545.1 Treponema sp.
GAAAATTACGATATGAACGTGGCAAAGTATTTGATCTCTGGCGGTGATGTGTGGCTGAACACTCCTCGCCGTCCAATGGAAGCGTCAGGTACAAGCGGAATGAAAGCGGCAATTAACGGAGTTCTTAACTGTTCGATCATGGACGGCTGGTGGGACGAAGCTTTTAATCCCGAAGTGGGTTGGGCAATCGGTCATGGCGAATCTTACCACGATGACAGGCTGCAGGACGAAGTAGAAAGCAAAGCGTTATACGATCTGCTTGAACGTGAAATTATTCCGTTGTTCTATCAACGAGGAAACGACGGCCTGCCAAGAGGCTGGATTAAAATGATGAAAGCCAGTATGGAGCAGATTGGTCAATCAATGTCGTGCCACAGGATGTTAATGGATTATTCAAATCAATTTTACTTCCCAATACTTAAAAATTACCGCCGTTTCAGCAAAGACGGTTATGCCGAGGCAAAATCTCTTGCGGAATATTTTTCCAAATTACATCAGGCATGGCCCGGCTTAAAGATCGTAAAAACCGAAGCAAACACCAAACCTGTAATGCACCGGGGCGATATGTTAACGGTAACAGCCTATCTTGATTTGGGCAGCGTTTCACCTAACGAATTGCAGGTAGAACTGTATCATGGTACAATTTCAAATCAAACTAATCAAATTGTTGATGCTAGAAAAACCGAAATGAAATGGGTAAAATGCGAAGAGAACTTGAACGTCTACCAGATTCGCATCGAGTGTGTTGATACGGGAATGCAGGGACATTCAGTACGCATCCTGCCTAAACATGAGGCTTTGATGCACCCGTACCGCTGCGGTTTTATTAAGTGGGCATGAGGGATAGCCCATGAAAAATCAAAAAACATCGACCACTATTAGGGAAGATGCCGGAAAGCTATTGCTGGATTTAGGTAAGTTAGTTTTTGGGAGTATTTTTCTAGGGGGAGTCTTACGGGGAGAAATTCCGCAAACTATACTTGTTATTGCCGGATTTTCAGGAGCTGCAATATTTTGTATATGTGGTCTTTTTTTAAGTGCAAAAAAGAAAAAAGCCAGTGAAGTAAATTCGCAAAGCAAACAGGAGCCATAATATGTATTTAATTATTGGTATGCTTATAGTAGGAATTCCAGTTATTATAATTGGTTGCGTAGCGGCTTGGCGTGAATATCAGAATGAGAAATTAACATCATAAGATGCGCCGAGCAGCGTGTCCAGAAAAAATGACAGGCAGTATCCCGGGAAACCTGCCAAGAAACAAAACAGGGAGTTTTAACATGAAATCATTGTCTCAGCCGTCTTCATTCAAGTATTTGGATATTGTTGCGTCATTTTTTGTAGTGAGTCTTATTGTCAGCAATGTGGCTTCATCGGCGAAAATTGTCGATTTGGGGTTTTCTCTTTTGGGGATTCGGCTGGCATTTGACGGAGGGACGCTTTTGTTCCCTCTGGTTTATGTATTGGGGACTGTATTAACCGAAGTTTACGGGTTTAAGGCTGCCAAGCGTGTTATCTGGACAGGATTTGCGGCAATGGCACTTACCACGCTGGTTTTTTTCGTGTTGGGAGTACTTCCGCCGGAATATTACTGGGAATCCAGAGTTGGCAGCGATGCGTACAGCGGGATTTTAGGCGGAATGAGTTACGGCGGTATTGTATTGGCAAGCCTGTCCGCCTACCTTGTTGGAAAATTTGCTAACGCAAAAATACTTTCCAAACTTAAAGTTAAAATGAAAGGGCGTATGCTCTGGGTGCGGACAATTTCATCTTCGCTTGCTGGGCATTTTCTGGATACAGCGGTTTTTATTCTGATAGCCACCCTAACCGGAGTTTTCCCCTGGGAAATTTTTTTGCCGCTCCTATTAACAAATTATATTATAAAGTGCAGCATTGATATAACGGCAACTCCATTTATTTACAAAGTTTCAGGTTATTTAAAAAATAAAGAAGGTGTCGACGTTTATGACTGAGGCACTGCGGACATTTTTACTGATCGTTGACAAACGTATAACGTATAATTGACAATTTTCCCAAATAATGTAAATATTAATATACGTTTACAAGCTCTCAAGAGGTGGCGTATGAGTAAACAAGATGTTATTAAGAAAAAATCAAATCTCTCGTTTAAATTGGCTTTATGTATTGTTCTATTGTCGGCTTTGGTATTAGTCGTTATATATATTTTAGTTGATACTATCGAGTCCAGTGCTGTCATTATAATTGCCTTTTCCATAGTATTGATAGTTTTGCTCACATTTTCCATGTTTATTATTTCATCATTTTCAAAAAAAGCAAAAAAAAGCAAAAAAAAAGAACGTGATGCCGCAGAAAGATGGCGGGATATTTACGCTGCGGCTCCGATAGGAGTAAGCTTTTGGGACAAAGATGTAAAATTTATCGATTGTAACGATGCAGTCTTGGAAATGATGGGTTTTGAGAGTCGTGAAGACTACGCCCAAAATTATTTGCGTACATGGACAAAATATCAGCCCAGCGGTCTTACTTCGCTTGAACAGGGTGCTCAAAATTTTAAAAAAGTTTTTAAACAAGGCTATTGTCATTGTGTCTGGACGTGCCTTGATGCACAAGGGCAAGCCTACCCGATTGAATGTACGCTGGTACGCATGATAGAAGACGGTGAGTTCAAAGTTGCCGCCTACTGGATTGACCTGCGCCCTTCGCGTGAGTATGAGAAAAAAATTGTTGAGGCGGAAGAGCGTGCTCAGCTTATGCTCGATGAAGCGCCCATTGTTATCCAGTATTGGGACAGCGATTATAATCATATAGACTGCAACAGGGCAGCGCTTGA
>WQWD01000350.1 GCA_009785545.1 Treponema sp.
CTCGTCATGTTCCACAACAATCAGAGTATTGCCAAGGTTACGCAGGTACAGCAAAGTATCAATCAATTTTTGGTTGTCCCGCTGGTGAAGCCCGATAGAAGGCTCGTCTAAAATGTAAAGCACTCCCACAAGGCTCGATCCGATCTGTGTGGCAAGCCTGATCCGCTGAGCTTCTCCGCCGGACAGAGTCGAGGCTTTACGCTCAAGGCTTAGGTAATCCAGCCCTACATTTTGCATAAATCCAAGCCGTGCGTTTATTTCCTTTAGTATTTGGTATGAGATTTTTTTTTCACTGTCGGATAATTTGATTCCGTCAAAAAATTTTAAGGAATCAACTACAGACATCCCCGATAACTCCCAAATGTTTTTCCCAGCAACAGTTACCGCTAACACTTCTGGTTTTAGCCTTCTTCCGCCGCAATCTTCGCATGGTTTATGGCTCATAAATTTTTCCAGCCAGTCTTTGATACCTTGCGAAGATGTTTCAATGTAACGCCGTTTTAAGTCTTCCAGAATTCCGGGAAATTTTGTTTCGTATTGAAAATGGCCGGTTCCGTTACGATTCACATAACGCACCTTTACGTCGTCATCACTTCCGTAAAGAATAGCGTTTACAACTTTTTTTGGTAATTTGTTGAACGGTGTATCAAGGCTGAATCCGTAATGTTTGGCAAGCCCTTTAAAACGGCTTGAATGCCATGCGCTGTCGGGGTTATATGCGAGTACCGCTCCTTCGTTAAACGAAATGGCAGGATCAGGAATAAGCAGATTTGGATCAAACTCAAGCTTTGTGCCGATACCCGAACAGCCCGTGCAGGCTCCAAACGGATTGTTAAACGAAAAAAGCCTCGGCTGAAGTTCAGGAATAGACACACCGCAATCGGGACATGAATTTTTTTGCGAGAAAAAATGCTCGGAAGCTTTTCCGCTTTCATCAACCAAAACGTGCAGTTGTCCGTCAGACGTTTGCAGCGCTGCTTCCACAGACTCCGCAAGCCTCGAGCGTATTCCTTCTCCGATAACAAGTCTGTCAACGATAATTTCAATTGAGTGTTTTTTTTGTTTATCCAGTTTGATGTTTTCGTCAAGGTTTACGGGAACGCCGTCAATCCTTGCCCGGGCGAAACCTGCTTTGCGGGCATCTTCAATTATTTTTTGATGTTCGCCTTTTTTTCCTCGAATTACCGGGGCGAGCAGTTGAATCTTCGCTCCTTCTTTAAATTGCATAATTGTTTCGATGATCAAATCTACCGGCTGTTCCCGGATTTCCTTGCCGCAAAGAGGGCAGTGAGGTATGCCGATTCTTGCGTAAAGCAGACGGTAATAATCGTAAATTTCTGTAACAGTGCCGACAGTAGAACGTGGGTTGCGGTGGGTGGTTTTCTGTTCGATGGAGATCGCCGGGGAAAGCCCTTCAATGTAGTCCAAATCGGGCTTGTCCATACGCCCCAGAAACTGCCTTGCGTAAGCGGACAGGCTTTCCACATACCGCCGCTGCCCCTCAGCAAAAATCGTGTCAAAAGCCAATGAACTCTTGCCTGAACCAGAGAGCCCTGAAATTACAATAAGCTTGTCACGAGGCAGTTCCAAGTCGATGTTTTTCAGGTTATGTTCACGTGCCCCCCTGATGATTAATTTGTCCATAATAAAAGAAGAATAGCGATTTTAGGGGTTTGTTTCAATGAGGGGAAGTTTAAACATATATGTTGTAAATAAAACAATAGAGTGAACATTGATCCCGCCTCCTTGACAATAACAAGAAAGTATTTAATACTAAAACATATTATCTTAATGTGAGGAAAGGATTGTATTGTGATGATTAAGCTGCAGTGGTTAATATCAGCGTTTTTGTTTTTGGTGAGTTTTACGTCTCTTTATGCGCAAATTGGCGTACCGGCGGGAGAGTCTCAAGAGCAGCTTTTTCGGCGGAGGATTGTCTGGCGGGGTGGTGAGTATGCATTGCGTTTTTCGCTGGAAGTAGAAAGGCTGCAAGGCGGAAATTATCAAATTTATTTGCAAGAATATACAACATCGCTTTATGCGGAAGTTTCTTTGCCGGAAGGCGATTTTCGTTTTAGAGTAATTCCTTATGATATACTTGGCCGCCCTGCCGAAGCGTCGTTATGGTTTCCTTTTGTTGTTCGTATTTCTCTTTCCGCAGGTGCCGATGAAATCGAGATAATCGGGATGGACGATCATGTTTTGGCACAGGGCAGATCAAGAAATGATGAAACCGGCAGGGCAGCGTTTTTTAATACGCTTGGTTTTTCTGTTGGTTCTTCTTTTTCCGAACCGTTGGTTATTGTTTCCATGTATGGAACTTTCTCCCCAATACAAAATGTGTTTATAGGGCTTGGTTACGACATAGGTTTTTTAAGTACGTATACAGATGTAGAAAGCTATTATTCGTTTTATCCTTTTGCGCATTTAGGTGTTTTTATGCCATTTAACGCCGGAGGCGGATTTTTTGCAGGCATTGGCGGCGGTTATGTGATAGGCCATTATGTTTTTCCGTTTGGAACATCCAACAAAAATAGTTTTATGTTTGATTTTTCCGTAGGTGTGAATTTAATCAATGCGATTACTATCTCATACTCTATTAGAACTAATTTTAATCTTACAAATAGCAAATTCGCCATAGGTTATGTTTGGCGGTTCAGATAAGCTGATAAAGAGGTGATATTATGACAATTAAAAAGTTATCATGGCTGGTGTTGGTTTTTGCGGCATTGGTGTTTGCAAATTGCGATTCGCTTGGCGAAGACATTGAAACAATGAGGCAAAGAG
>WQWD01000351.1 GCA_009785545.1 Treponema sp.
CGGGATTGGAGTTTCAGAAATTTATAGAGCTTCTGAAATTTCTGGAGTTTCAAAGATTAATACAACCGAAATATCAATTGATACAATATTTATTGGGAACGAAAGCCCTATCTGGGCATAGGTCTTGGCGCTCATTCTTTTTATGCCCGCGAACGATGGAATAACTCAACAAACATGCAAGAATATATAAAATCGCCGGGAAGAAGAAAAAATATAATAAAATTGAACCGCAGCGACGAAATGGCAGAAGCTATGTTCTTAGGGCTTAGATTGACAAAAGGCGTATCGGCATTAGAATTTTATAATAATTTTGGTGTTTCTGTTGATGAAGTCTATGGCGAATGGATTTCTAAAAATATTGCAGATGGGTTTATTAATATGAGCGGTAACTACATTAGGCTTACCGACAGGGGAATGGATTTTGCAAATATTGTGATGGCGGGTTTTGTTTAGGTTTGTACGCTCGGGTACGCGGTGTAGATTTAGGCGAATAGTCACTCCATAAAAATGAAATACAGTACAAGTATTAACTCACTCCATAAAAATGAAATACAGTACAAGTATTAACTCACTCCATAAAAATCAAATACAGTACAAGTATCAACCCAGGTCGGAAAATCTAGTACAGCATAAGCGGCACTTGCCAACCAAAACCCTATGAGTATCGGGATTCGGTATGGAACTAGGCGCAGTAACAGCCTTTGAAAGCAAGTCATATGATAGATAACAAAAACTTCTTCGATTAATAGGCATCTTGTTTTTTAATATAATTCATGATATGCTGTTAAAGTAAAAAGTGTGCCTGTGGTATTAAGGCAGTTCAAAAAAAAATTAAAATAGGGATAAGTCGATTTAAAAACCGTATAAAATGACAAAAACCGAAAAGTTATTCACAGATGTTCGAGAGGAAACCAAAAACAATGGAACGACAAAAAGACGTTTGAGTAAAACGCCTAAAAAATGGTAAATATGGATCTATGTTAACAGCGAAAAGCCGGAAATAAACAGGCATCAAATTATTGCCGAGGGAGGCAGTTACGCTACGCTCTTTAGCAAGCTTTTAAGATTGCGCATAAATTCTGGTTTACCTAAAGCAAAAGCAAGCATAACGGTAATAAGTTTGGAAGCAGCATTTATATAAACATCGGCACGTAAAGTAGCAGAATTATAAGTATTCGGATGGCTCAAAGCGGGATGACTTTTCTCGGAAGAGAAGCCTCGTTCGATAATGGTACGGATTTTATATGTTTCAACCCATTCTTTTGAACCACGATGTACACCGAAATAATTGCGAAGTTCGCTGCTGGGGTAAGTGTATGTAGTAACAGTCGAGTTAGTTTTACGGCATTTGTCTTCACAATCTGATTGCCATTTATTGTTAACTCTACGGCTTTTGGGACACACAAACTTATAACGAAGGCTGCGGTTCTTGCCTTTACATTTGCCGTCCGGGATGAACGACCTTGAATTATCTTTTGGACAGCAAGGTATACCAGATGAATTAACTGGAACTGGCGTGTTAGTTAGTGGTGTGTTGCGGTCATTTATCGGAATAAGTACCTTTTCGAAGCCTAATTCCTGTAAAAACCCGTAATTATCATAGCTGTCAAATTCAGAATCGCCAAGAAAAGTTGTAAAGCGGCCATGACCAACCCTATTATGAAATGCAGAAAGCACAGGACACAGGGATGCATTGTCAAAAGTATATTTTTGATCTTCCACAGTATCAAAATCCTTTGGCTGTGTGTCATAGAACTCTTTATCCAGAAAATGAATATGCAGCGGGATGCCAAAGCCGTTAGTAACTTTACCATATTTATAGAAGTAACCGAAATGTCCGTTAGAATAACACAATCGAATTGCTTCATTAGCGTTTGCCTGTTTTGACATATTTTTGTAAGCAGCAGAGTGAGCGTTAAACTTCTCGCCTTTTCCTTGGCTTTCGAGAAATTTTTTGTAACTGGTTTGCTTTTTTATTTCTGTTTGTAAGTATTTTGGGTTATTTTCTTTGACTTTGGGTTTTAATCCTGTTGTATCATAGATTTCGATGCGGTTTTTACCTTTATCAGGCGAGTTTTCGGGCAGAGAATCATCATAATCGTCAAAAATATCTATGACGGGAAGCGTAAGGTTCTCAAAAAAGAGTTTCAATTGGTTCTCAAATTTAATTTTAAACTTGCTTATAACGCTTTCGTCTGGGATAGAGCCTACAGGTAATCTACAAAATTTACAAATTTCGGGCGAAAACACAAGCAAAGTAACAAAATTTGAAATATTAGCAAACTTAAAAAACTGCATCAGCAATAAAATGGCTACCAAAGATTCTAATAAGTAATCTCGTTGATTGGTTTCTGAAGAGTAGTATGCCGAATAAAAAGAGTTTGGTATCAGCGTAGGTAGATCTATATGTTCTTTGAGCAACTTAATAAATTTCGTTGGTTCTTTTGTTGGCAATTCATTAACATACTGGATTGCTTCCGGTAAGTTCATTTGTAATTGCTCTGGTGCAAGGCTAAACATGCTAAAAACCTCCTTGTGTGGTTTGGTGTTTCTGGTAAATCCATTATATCACCTTGGAGGTTTTTATATAAGTAGAAAGTTGAGTTTTTGCCGATTTAATCAGCTTTTTTGGAATTGGAAATCGGCTAAAAAAAATTAAAATTTAAGGAGGTATCATTTTACATTGAAGACTCAAAAAAAGCCTGTGTTATATATATACGTATTTGCAGCGGTGTGGCTTGTTTTGTATTTGGCAGACATGAGATTTTACAATTTTACAGAA
>WQWD01000352.1 GCA_009785545.1 Treponema sp.
GGAATGGTTGTATCTCACGAAGTTGAAGCATACATTTCTGTCGGAGTTGATCCAATTCATCACTTGGCGGTTCCTCGATTTTTAGGGGTAACAATTTCGCTTGTAATGCTCAATATTTATTTTTCTGTTTTTGGCCTTGCAGGTTCTTTTTTAGTGTCGCAATTTTTTACTTTTACTCCTGTGGATGTATACTTTGGCAGCCTCTTAAACCAGTTGTCAATACATGATGTTTCGCTTTCAATAATTAAAAGTATTGCTTTTGGAATGATTATTTCGACAGTTGCCGTAATACAAGGTTTTTCTGTTGAACGGGCTTTTACAGAAGTTCCTGTAGCAGGTCTAAAAGCTGTTTCCGGCGCTTTTGGGCTTTGCATTTTCGTTAATGTACTTTTATCTGTACTTTTTTTTGTGGTGTTGTAATGGCGAATATCATTGAATTAAAAAAAGTTGATTTTTCCGCATCGGAAGGAAAAATACTCCAGAATGTTTCCATTGAATTCAAAGAAGGTATAACTACGGCGATTGTCGGCCCGTCAGGAGGCGGAAAAAGCACTGTGTTAAAAATTTCCGCCGGTCTTTTAGTGCCGGATAAGGGAGAGGTTTTTTACAAAGAGAAAAAAATTAACGCCATGAATCGAAATGAGAATCTTGATTTTCGCTGCAAAAGTGCGTTTGTTTTTCAGGATTCGGCCCTTTGGGCGAATCAAAATTTGTATCAGATTCTTGAGCTTCCGTTAAGAATACATTACCCGGATATGAACAGAAAAGAGAGGGCAGGGCGGATAAGAGAAGTTACTTCTGAGGTAGGTTACAGAAAAAATTTGGATATCCGTCCTTCACGTCTTTCAATGGGAGAACAAAAACTGATAGCTTTTGCCAGAGCTATGTTGTGTAAACCTGAGCTTTTGTTTTTGGATGAGTGGACAGAATCGCTTGATGAAACTTCAGCGGACAGGCTTGTTAATATAGTCAAACGAAAACAAAAAAATGGAGCAACTATTATGTTTGTATGTCATGATATGCGTATCATAAAAGATATTGCCGATTATGTTGTAATTATCGCTGATGGGACAGTGGCTTTTCATGAGACAAAAGAACATATTGTAAATGATCCAGAATTAAGTAATTATTTAAGGATGGGAATGGCGTTATGAAATTTTCAATTCGTTATGCAGATAAAATTGTAGGCACTCTTGTTATCCTTGGGCTGGCAATGGTTGTTTTTGTTATTTTGATGTTAGGAAGCAATCAACGATGGTTTAAAAATGATCAATTATTCAAAACTTATTTAACATCAGCCTCAGGAATAAATATAAATATGGCGATTCAGCTTAGAGGTTTTACAGTCGGAAATATAAGAGGAATAGAGCTGACAGAAGGCGACAGGGTAGAAATAACTTTTTCGATCTACGAAGAATATACGCACAGGATAACAGTGGGCTCTTTAGTTGAATTTCAGGAAAGCCCTATCGGTTTGGGAAGCACTTTTATTTTACACCCCGGTCCGCTTACGAATGACTTGATTGACGAGGGCGGACTTATCCCGGAAATGAACTCTCCCGAAGCAACAGTGTTGATAGCGGCAGGCCTCACTGTCCGCCCTTATGGCGGTCATGACAACATTAATGCGATTGTAGGCGAAGTAAGAACCTTGCTGGAAACATTAAACCTGTCCTTGGCAGGGGAAGAAAGAGAAGAAAGGTCTCTTACGCTTGTTGAAATATTCGAGAATGTCAGAATTATAACGGCAGATATTGCCGAACTTACCGGCGAAAGATTGAATCCTGTCATGGACAATTTGGAAACCATTACGGCAGATGCCGCAGTCATTACAAGTTCTCTTTCTGATCCGTCGGGTGTCGCAATGACAAGTTTGGAGGACTCCATTGTTTCAATCGCCGGCATAATCGAGAGTTTAAACCAAACCGCGGAATTTCTCCCAACGCAGCTTCCGCAAATAGCCGCTCTTATCAGCCAGTTAAACCCTATGCTTGTTTCTGTTCAGGATGTACTGACAGCCCTCGCCAATAACCCTCTTTTAAGAGGAGGCATTCCTCAGCAAACCGAAACAAGTCCGGGCGGAGCCGGTCCCAGAAACCTTGATTTTTAGGAGAACTTATGTTTAAAAGAAACTTTGTTTATTATTTATTATTTATTATTTTGTTAAGTTCTTGTTCTTCCGCTCCCAGAAACCCCGGCGATATTGATATAATTCGAGCTCAAGCTGAACATTGGCTGGAGACCGGCAACAAAGAAGCAACACGCGGAAATTTTGAAAACGCTCTTTTGATTTTGACAGAGGCAAAACGCCAAGCTGTTTTGGTCGACGATATTTCTCTTATTGTCCGAGTGTGCCTTTCCAAAGGTAACGTACTTTTGTCTATGGGAAGAACCGATGAAGCTTTCTCGCAGTGGGAACGTGCTGTCTTTGAAGCTGAGCTTCTGGGGGACAGAGAGCTGCTGGCTGTAAGCAAAATATTTTTAATAAGAGGAAATTTAACTTCGGGAAGAGAGCCGCCTCAAACTGTTTTAAGCGAAGTTATACGTGAAAGCGCTAATTTAAGATCAAACAGGATCTTTATCGCTTTTGCGTGGCAGACAAGGGGTTTGGCTCTTCGCCAGCTTGGGTCGTTTCGTGAAGCCGAAGACGCTTTCATGAGGAGTCTGGACATTCATCAACGTGAACGAAATTTAGAGAACGCCGCTTTTGACTGGTTTTCTATCGCTTCGATACGTTCTTTAGCCGGTAACACAGGGGGAGCGATTGAGGCGTTACAAAA
>WQWD01000353.1 GCA_009785545.1 Treponema sp.
GCATAACCCGAAACTCTGATTGTAAGCTGCGGATAAAGTTCGGGTTTTTCCATTGCGTCAAGTAAGGTTTCCCTGTCAAATACGTTTACGTTGATGTGATGACCGTTATCTGCAAAGTATCCGTCCATTATGCCGACTAAATTATTGATTCGGTTTTCTTTTGCTCTTCCAAGAGCAGCCGGTATAATCGAGAATGTGTAAGAAATGCCGTCAAGCGCATAGTTATATGGAAGCTTTGATACCGATGCAAGGGAAGCAATAGCGCCTTTTTTGTCCCTGCCGTGCATGGGGTTTGCTCCCGGCGCAAAAGGCTCGCCGTCTTTTCTGCCGTCAGGAGTTGCACCTGTTTTTTTTCCGTATACTACATTTGAAGTAATCGTTAAAATTGATGTGGTGGATACAGCGTCCCTGTAAGTGGAATGTTTCTTCAGTCGTGTCATAAAGTTTTTAAGTACATCGGAAGCAATTTTGTTAATCTCTGCGTCGTTGTTTCCAAACGCAGGATATTCACCTTCGATTTCGTAATCAATAGCAAGCCCGTTTTCGTTTCTTATCGCTTTAACTTTTGCGTGTTTTATTGCAGATAACGAATCGACGACCACCGACATTCCTGCAATACCTGTTGCCTGTGTGCGCAGAATATCTTTGTCGTGCAATGCGAGCTGGAGGCTTTCGTAGTTGTATTTGTCGTGCATATAGTGAATGACATTTAACGTGCTGATATACAGTCCGGCAAGCCATTCCATAACCTGATCAAACCTGCGGCAAACTTCGCTGTAATCAAGATATTCGCTTGTGATTGGGGCAAATTCCGGGCCGACCTGTTCGCCGCTTTTTTCGTCTTTGCCGCCGTTAATGGCGTATAACAGGGCTTTTGCCAGATTCGCTCTGGCTCCGAAAAACTGCATTTGTTTTCCAAGCCTCATCGCCGAGACACAGCAGGCTATGCCGTAATCATCGCCCCAGAAGCCACGCATCAAATCGTCATTCTCGTACTGAATGGAGCTTGTATCTATCGAAACTTTAGCGCAATATTCCTTGAACGCTCTGGGAAAATTTGTACTCCAAAGAACGGTAAGGTTAGGCTCCGGCGCAGGACCTAAATTGTAAAGGGTATGAAGCACTCTGTATGATGTTTTTGTAACAAGCGTGCGCCCGTCTTCGCTCATGCCGCCGATAGCTTCCGTCACCCAAGTTGGATCGCCGGAAAATAAGCTGTTGTATTCAGGTGTCCGCAAAAACCGTACCATACGAAGCTTCATTACAAAATGATCGATAAGTTCCTGCGCTTCTGTTTCTGTTAAAACGCCGTTTTCGATGTCCCTTTCGATATATATATCTAAAAATGTTGATACACGGCCAAGACTCATTGCCGCTCCGTCTTGTTGTTTAATTGCCGCAAGAAATCCAAAATATGTCCATTGGATTGCTTCTTTGGCGTTTTGTGCCGGCACGGAAATATCGAAGCCGTAAGCCAAAGCCATAGCGGCAAGCTCTTTTAGCGAGCGAATTTGGTCGCTGATATTTTCCCTAAGCCTTATCGTCGATTCATTCATCTCCGAAATATCGAGTTCTTTTTTTTCGTCATTTTTTTGCGAAATCAATATCTCCGTTCCGTATAGAGCGACTCGCCTGTAATCGCCGATGATCCGCCCACGCCCGTATGCGTCGGGTAAACCCGTGATGATTCCGCTTTTTCTTGCCCTGAGCATTTCTTCGGTGTAAACGTCGAATACTCCGTCGTTATGAGTTTTGCGAAAAGACTTAAAGACCTTCTCTGTTTCTTCGTCGAGTTGAAAGCCGTATGCCTTTAAAGCGTTTTTGACTACATTAAGCCCGCCAAACGGCATGATTGCTCTTTTAAGCGGCTTATCAGTTTGGAATCCGACAATTTTTTCTTTTTGACGGTCGATATAACCCGGCCCGTAGGCGGCAATTGTTGAGGGGATTTTTGTCTCGGCATCTAAAACAATTTTTTCGGCTTCGAGTTTATACAGGGCAAGTATCTCCTGCCAAAGATCTTTGGTATCCTGTGTTGGCCCTGCAAGAAAATTGTCATCTCCTGTGTACGGCGAATAATTCAGTTGGATAAAATCTCTGACATTGATTTCCCGATCCCAATTCCCGCTTTTAAAACCTGTCCATTCTTTCCGCATAATGAACTCCTTTTGCAGATTGTAACAGAGACATTTTAGCACGTAGATGTGTAAGTATCAACGAAGTTTGAAATCAGCCAACACAGAATTTGATTATGCAAAAATAGAGTTATGAAACTACGTTAGTTTTTTTAATTTTAAAGTATGAAACAATTTGGCTTCGATGTTGAATAATATGAAAAATTACAAATAATAGACCTAATCTGGCAAAAATACCATGAAGCCTGCCAAAGAAAGACCTTTCTACCCCTTGTATGTAGGGGCCGATTGCAAGAAAACCTGTAATAATGGTAATGCTCCAAACCGCTAATAGTAAAACGTTTATTACATATTTATATTTTACCTTTTCGTTTAGTTTCCCTGCCAAGCAAGTTTCTGTTACTGCTTTAAGCCATTTTCTGTGTATGCAAACGTGTATGGCAAAGAATAAAGCGCAAACAGACCCTACAATAATGTGGAAAACAGGACTGCCGTCCCATCTTACAAAAGAAAGAATCATAAAAATTGTCATTAGTACATCAACTATTATTTTGATTGTTGTTTTATTCATTGTAAACGCTCCTGTATTTTATGTTTAATTTAAACAAAGAATTATTAACAAAAAGTGAACAAAA
>WQWD01000354.1 GCA_009785545.1 Treponema sp.
GTAAACAGAAGCCTTTTTGAAATGGCAGGCGTTCCGCTTCCCCAAACATGGGAAGACATTTTAGCGTCAGTCCCCTTGTTCAGAACCCATAACATAACTCCCCTTGTAACAAACGGTTTGGAAGGCTGGCCACTCAGTATCTTTTTTGACAATATCGCTCAACGGATAAACGGCGATTTTTCACGCAACTATAACGCTATCGCACGTAGAGAAGGCGTGAGGTTTACCGATCCTGACTTTGTTCAAGCCGCTGATTTTATTCAAACGCTGATTAGAGCCGGTGTATTTAACGCTAATTTGGGAGTTTCCGATTACGGCGATGCAAGAAACCAGTTTATTCAGGAAAGAGCGGCAATGTATATGATGGGTTCTTGGGAAATGGGCATGGCAACAAACCCGGGTTTCCCCGAAAGTTTCCGAGACAGCCTTGACGTAATCAGGTTTCCGGCAATTGAAGGCGGGCTTGGAACTATCTACGATTCCATGTTTTGGTTTGGCGGTAACTTTATGGTTTCCTCCCGCTCACAGAACCTTGAACTTGCTATCGAATATATAAGATTCCTTGCCGAAAGATTTGGCGAATATTGCTGGGAAGTAGGAGCCGGCTTTCCGGCACAGCAAATCACTCCCCGTGATGATGATTCTTATGTCGCAAGGACTTTGCTTCAGTTTGTCTCGGATGCATCAACCATCAGCGGCAGGGCTCCCGGTCTGGATTACGGAAGAACCGCTGTCTTCAAAGAAGAACATCAAGAACTGATGCGCCAGCTCGTTGCCTTATTAATCACTCCGGAAGAATTTACCCAAAGACTTGACGCCGCCGCAGAGCTGGATTCTAGGCAATAACATAAGGGGTTGGGTGACAGTCACGCATTGCAGTGACTGTCACCCAACCCCTTTTCAAAGGAAGTATAATGAAGAGTTTTTTTAGCGACAAAAAAACAATTGCCGCATTAGTTATACCGGGACTCGCTGTTATGCTCTTCGCCATTGCCATCCCTTTGATAATAAGCTTGGCTTTAAGTTTTGTCAGATGGGATGGAATCAGACCCATGCAATTTATCGGGTTTGACAATTACATCCGCCTGATGAGAGATAGTCTTTTTTGGAGATCGCTGCAAAATGTTGCTTTGTTAATTCTGGTAACAATTTTTATTCAAAATACATTCGCTTTTTTTGTAGCATCTCTTTTGACAAAAATTTCACATAACGTTTCTCAAATTCTAAGAACAATTTATTTTATTCCGGCAACTTTAAGCCTTGTTGTAGTAACAAGATTGTGGGTTCATCTATTTCATCCGGTTTACGGGATGTTAAACACAATAATTCGCTCTTTAGGTTTTGAGAATTTCGATATTTCCTGGCTGGGAGATACAAGAACAGCTATATGGGCAGTAATATGGATTATGATTTGGCAGGGGTTCGGCTGGGCATTATTGTTTTATTACGGCGGACTTATGACAGTGCCAAAAGAACAGGAAGAAGCCGCTCTTGTAGACGGCGCAAATAAATTTCAGTCGCTTATTTTCGTAACAATACCTCATATGCTGCCGGTAATACAATCAATTCTTATTATTGGCGTTATTTCATCACTCAGACAAATGGAAATGATTTTTCTTTCCACCAGAGGCGGGCCGGGAGGAACAACTCAATTTCTTGCATTATACCTATATCAGAGGGCATTTCAGGCGATGGAATTTGGCTATGGAAACGCCATTTCGGTAGTTTTAGTGCTGATAGCAATTTTGATGACCATCATTATCCGACGGATATTCAAAAAAGCTTTAGAACATTTTTAACGGCATTGTCGATGTTATTGAGGAGCAGCAGTGAATAAAATAAAATCTATTAACACCCGCCATCTTACGATTAGTTACATTGTCAAAATTCTTGTATTTTTGCTTCTTGGTTTTATGGTAGTGGCGCAAGTTTTCCCGCTACTATGGTTGTTTTCCTATTCAATCAGCAGATCGATGGACGTTTTTGGTCCGGAAATTATTAAATTTCCCAGCGAGCCTCAATGGGTAAATTATTCAAGGGCTTTTTTTGACGGCAGAATTCCGCTGTATCTTTCCAATACTTTGAGGGTAGTAATTCCTTCGGTTTTTTTGGGAACAATACTTCCTTTTTGCCTTGCCTATGCCTGTACACGAATGGAATGGCGCTTGAAAAAATTTGTATGGTTCGTCGTTATAATCGGCATGACTATTCCGATTCACACAACCCTATTGCCAAACTTTTTTTGGTACGGGCTTTTCGGTTTAATTGACACTCACTTAGCTTTGATTATTTCCTATATGGCGTTTACAATGTCGTTTAACGCTGTTGTTTTTTCCGGGTTTTTAATGGGGATTCCAAAATCAATGGAAGAATCCGCTTTTATTGACGGAGCGGGATATTTTACAATTTTACGCAAAATCATTGCCCCTATTACAACAAATGGTTTTATTACTGTAGGTATTATGACATTCCTGAATCACTGGAATGATTTTCTTATGGCGTACACATATCTTATGACAGAAACTAAACGCACTCTTCCGTTTTCAATAATACTTTTTGAGGCACGATACGGCGCAGATTTTGCGGTGCAATTTGCCGTAATGTTTTTGGTAGCCTTACCTCCTTTGATTTTATACTTTGTATTTAACAAATGGATGCTTTCCGGCATTACTGCCGGTGCGGTAAAAGGTTAATTTAGAGACGAATAAAATGAAAAAATACTATATCAACGAAAAAAAAGAATTTATTATAGAAGATTATAACAA
>WQWD01000355.1 GCA_009785545.1 Treponema sp.
AAGTCCATCAGCCAGTTCACCAATCGCTACACTCACGCCGCCTGCGCCAAAATCATTGCAGCGTTTTATCAAAGTTGATACTTCAGGCTTTCTGAACAAACGTTGGATTTTTCTTTCTTCGGGTGGGTTTCCTTTTTGAACTTCCGCTCCGCAATTAGTCAGGGATTTTTCATCGTGAGATTTACTCGAACCTGTTGCACCGCCGCAGCCGTCACGCCCGGTTCCTCCGCCCAGCAAAATGACAACATCTCCGGGCTCCGGCCGTTCACGCCGGACATTCTCCGCCGGCGCTGCGGCAATAACAGCGCCGCACTCCATACGTTTTGCTTTGTATCCTTCGTGGTAAATTTCAGAGACAAGCCCTGTCGCTAATCCGATTTGATTGCCGTAACTTGAGTACCCTGCCGCCGCTTTGGTTGTGATAACACGCTGCGGAAGTTTGTTTTTTATTGTGTCAGCTATATCTTCACGAGGATCGCCTGATCCCGTTACACGCATAGCCTGATATACATACGCTCTCCCCGAGAGAGGGTCACGTATAGCACCGCCAAGACAAGTCGCCGCACCGCCGAAAGGTTCGATTTCCGTAGGGTGATTGTGAGTTTCGTTTTTGAACATGACAAGCCAAGGTTCAATTTTTCCGTTTACATCGACATCAACTTTGATACTGCACGCATTAATTTCTTCGGATTGATCGAGGGAGCTTAACTTGCCTTCGGCTTTTAATAGTTTCATTGCGGCAAGAGCAATGTCCATCAGCGTAATTGGATTATTTGCCTGCCGGTACGTTTTGTATTCGTCAAAAACATTTTTTATTAAGGGGGATTGGATTTCGATATTATCAAGTTCTGTGAGAAATGTCGTGTGACGGCAATGGTCAGACCAATATGTGTCCAATACACGAATTTCGGTTAACGTTGGGTTTCGCTTCTCCTGAATAAAATATTGCTGACAAAACAAGATGTCGTTTAAATCCATTGCCAAACTAAGATCGCCTAAAAACTGTTTTAATTCCTGTTCTGATTTGTTTGTAAAATCATCAAAAACGGCAGGCGGCTCGGGTTCGGCGGTTTCACGCACAAGTGATTGAGGTTTTGCCTGAGACACTTCATGAGATTCAACCGGGTTTATACAATATTTTTTTATTGCCTCAAGATCGTTATAAGAAATATTACCGAGAATCAGAATAACTTTGCCTGCGGCGATGTCAGGGCGATCTTTCTGAGTCAGCATTTGCAAACATTGTGCGGCAAAATCCGCACGCTGATCGTATTGACCGGGAAGGAGTTCAATGTCAAATCTATATTGCAAATGCGTATTATCCGAATTGGTTTCGGGCAATATTTCATCATATACATTGTCTACCTGCGGTTCGGAAAATATTGTATGTTTTGCCTGCTGATATTCATCTTCGGAGATACCTTCGATGTCATAGCGCACAAAAATACGCAGATCGCCGATACCCTTTATGCGAAGATTGTTTTGTAGCTCTTTGAGCAGTTTTTTTGCTTCAATATCAAAGCCTTGTTTTTTTTCTGTGTAAATTCTGCGAATCATTTTTTTTCTCGCCCGTCTTTTATGGCTTTAAGAATATCATTCATTGTAACGGAAGTTTTTATTCCTTTTATGTCTTCTAATGGAGATTTTTCATCTTTGCGGCTTTCATGCATTGAAACTAATTTGAACCTGCTTCCGTCTTTTCGTGCGATTATTATATCTTCCTTTAGTGCAGTATTCAATACTGTTGAAAAATTTTGGCGTGCTTCTGAATAATTGAAAACTTTCATATATAGTCCTTTAATTTTATTTACAATCGGAAATAGTCAATTAATAAAATTAATTGACTATATGTTCCTCACTTGTATTTTGATTTATAGTTATCTTAAGATTTTCTCCAACTTTTTTCATTGATTCATCAAATGTGACTAAAGACAGCTTTTGCCTATATGCTATTTCCAAATAGTATGCGTCATAAGCATAAATTTTATATTTGCAGGCAATTTTCAGCGCTTTTACAATATCTACTTTTACAGTTCTTAATGGAATAAGCATATAATTTCTATACGCCTCCAGTAACTCTTCCCCGGTAATTTTGCTTCTTCTAAATAAATTTACAAGCGCATTCCCTATTTCAAACGAGATGACTTCCGGAGCTAATATTATTGTGTTCTTTGTCAATTTGATTACTTTATCTCTGTTTGGTTCATTGAGAATTATAGCCATTACAGCACTCGCATCTAATAAAATATTCATGCGTACAATGTACGTTTCTTTTCTTGATTTGTCAAGCATTATGCCGCCTTTTTCGGTATACTGTTTTTATGTACGAATTTAAAACAGACGGAACTTGTTCCAGCAAGATACAATTTGAAATTAAAGACGGAAAAGTCTATTCCGTTTCTTTTGAAAAAGGCTGCACAGGGAATCTTAAGGCACTGGGGATTTTAATAGAAGGAATGGACGCTGCGGAAGTTGTACAAAAACTAAAAGGTCTAAAATGCGGAGCAAAGAATACTTCTTGCGGCGATCAACTGGCGGTTGCAATTGAACAATATCTTGCGTAGTATCTATTTATCGGATTATAACCCGATCGTTTTCTTGACAAATGGGTACAATCGGGTTATAATCCGATTATGAACAGTATTACGATTTCACGCCATGACTACCTTGATCAAGTTAAGGATTTCATTGGCAAGCCTTTTATCAAGGTTATAACAGGTCTTCGCCGTAGCGGCAAGTCCGAGTTCTTAAAAATGATTCAGTC
>WQWD01000356.1 GCA_009785545.1 Treponema sp.
GCCCGGCACAGATACCACTTCCCCGAATCCAGGATTATTCGTGTTGGGGTCACCGCCTCCAAGACACACGCCCGGTTCAAGTTCTCCCCCTTCTACCCAGATCATGTAAACAAGACCGTATACCGAAAAGCGCAAGCCAAGATTTCTGGCAATATCACTGTTACTTATGGTCACGGCGGCCTGATAACTTCCAACACCCAAGCCGGTTGCCGGGGTAATTGAAAGCAGAAATTCTCCGTCAACGGGCATATTTGGGATTGTTGTTGCGGAGGGAACAAAGTTTGTGTCGTTAGTATTAATGCCAGTAACTGCCAGATTTAAGGGAGCGGAAGCCCTGTTACCGGCGTTTCTGACTACGATATACTGAGTAGGAGGTGCAGCGCCGTGGCTTCGAGTGGGTAAGTGAAACTCTGTATTCTCGGCGATGAGCGTATAGGTAAATGGAGATGATAAACCATCCCGAGAGTAAAAGCGCAGCAAATAGGTGTGCGCCTCGGCAAGATCCAACGCCAATACGGCGGTTGTACCATCGCTTCCAAATGAGACACTAACAGGCAGCCCGTTTATGGTTGCGGTCGCAAGCCCGCCTGTAAAGGTGAAGTTCGAGTTGGTAATTGTCAAAGTAACCTCGGCGGTGTACTCTCCAAAGTTGCTAAACTTCGTAACACCCGAATCATCGCTTGTGAGCCTCCATGACACCGCACCGGCGCTGAAATTGTCTCCCGTATTGATGGTTGCCGTAGTGTTAGGACTAGCTCCGGCAACGGGGTGAGCAACAGTGATTGCCGCAACCTCAACAAGCGCCCGATCTACCGTAAAGCTAACGTTGAACCATGCGACGGCAGTGTCGCCAGCCACTGTTACGGTGGAAGTGTAGGAACCGGCATCAAGCCCGATATTCGGCGTGATTGTAAAAGTTGCGGTCTCATCAGGAGCAAGATTGCCCAGAGAGACAGGGTCTACCGTGAAGCTAACGCTGTTGGAAAGCGTTATTGTCAACGTGCCTGAGTCCATGTTGCCAGTGTTTCTGACTGTTATGGTTTGAGCTGTCTGCGCCCCATAGTTGAATACCGCATTGTTGAATAAATGGGTATCGTCTGTTACATAAACATCCGTACGAAGGGACAAATTATGTGAATTTTGCCGCCAGTGGGCTGTAAGTACTGTATTTGCCGATATTTGGAAAATATCACCCTCTTCCAGCAAGGGTCTGTTATCGCCTTCCCGTGTCCAGCCCAAAAAAGTATAACCGTATTTGTAAAGATTATTTATATTACCTTTAACGGTGACGTCTATGCCGGCTCTGTGCCGCTCCGGGCCTGACGGGATGGAACCTGCGGTATGCCCGTTGCCTCTGTAAGTAACCGTAAAAATGGAAAAAGATAAACCTGTGGGATTAGGGCACGCAGTAATAAAAACCAAAGTTAAAACCGCAGCACCAAGCAACATCCTTTTTTTCATAAAAAACTCCTATACCATTTAAAAATAGTAGCATTTTTCTCATAATGCGAATTATAATTCGAATATTTTGAGAAAATTTCACATTAGTTTTTTTATTTTAGACTTTTTTAACTTTAGACTTTTTTAGTTTTTTGAGTTCTCTTATAATATACCGCAAACGCAAAAATTATGCAAGCTTTTGTTAATTAAAAAAATTGTTAAAATCATTGATATTTTCCCGTTAAACAATTTTTTAACTCGAGTTCTTTACAAAATGTTGTCCAAAGCGGATTATCAATTCTCCAGTATTGTTATTTCTACTCTTCGGTTTCTTCGCATACCTTCTTCCGTAGCGTTATCTGCAATTGGCCTGTCGGCTCCAAAACCTCGAATTACAATGCGGTCGGCGGTTCGTACGTTTCTGGCTATCAGAAAATCAGCTATCGCTCGTGCACGATCCTGCGAAAGTCTTAACAAAAATTCCCTTGAACCTGCCAAAGCCGCATGGCCGCTTATCATAATATCCCTGTCCGGGTGAAGCATAAGGATTTGGGCAATACGCTCAAGTCTTTCTTCTTCACCGGGCAGCATTCTGGCAGAATCGGGGAAAAATCTGATGTCTTCCAACGATAACGAAATGCCTTCATCCACCGCCGTTACAGAAACATCAGATATATCAAGGCGTTCGAGTTCTTCCATAATTTCGGCGACAAGCTGCTGCCTGTCCATATATTCAGCTTCGATAAATTCAGCGTGAGCGTTTCCACGAAATTCGATTCTTCGTCCATCCGACATTTCAAAAAGCAGACGGAAAGTTTCTTCGTACGCCTTAGCCTGACCCAATGAATGATCCCAAAAAACAAGCATATTAAAAGTACCTGATATACGCACGGGATATAGTCTGCCCTGCACGGGAGGAGGGCGTGTTTCAATATTGTAATTAACAGAAAAAGCGGGAAAAGAAACTCCTCGCCATTCACGGTATCCCAAGAATTCGTAAAAAGCGTTAAAAGGAATGTGATACGGTTCAGGTATTCCAAACGTATCACGAAAATCATGAACCTCATGAGCCGGAGCGTGCCATCTGTCGCCTATACTTAATTCTCTATCAGGAAAAACAGGAACGTTACGCACAACGGGCATAAAGTATTGAGGCCCAATTGTAATATGACCAAACCTGTCACGCTCAAAAACAGATTCATATTCCCTTGTTAATTGATAACTCGCCGGCTCCGTTATCCTGCCCAGTTCCATGTCAAAAACTAATCTTTCTGAAGTTTGAAAAGTCGCCCTGTGTAACCCTCTGTCGTCATTTAC
>WQWD01000357.1 GCA_009785545.1 Treponema sp.
AGACCCATTGCAATAGCCGCACCAATGGCAGGGATTGCAAAACTCAATCCTACTCCTAATTGACCTAATAAACCCATTTCCATTTATAACTCCTCATTAATTTTATTTTTCCTTTTTCTTTAATGCAAAAGGATTATATAAATAACCAGACCATTCCATCTCAAGATGGTTACCGGCATATTCCAAAAGGTTTAGACGCGCTCCATGTACGATAACGGACAAAGCTGTCAATATAAGGTTAAGACCATGACCTGCAACAAGAATCAATATTGCCGGGATTAACCTTAAAATAAAAACCACTCCAAAATCCCCAAACCCGTCTCCTATTGCCAAATTATTAAAGATTTGGGCAATTATACCGCCTGCAAGACCTACAGCATAAAGACGAATATAACTTACGATATCTCCGAAACAACCGACTACTTTTAAAAATAATTCAAAAAAACCGGCAGCACCTTTTCCGACATTAACAAGGAAATTCCCTCCGTTTTGCGCCGAAAAAATCAGGTTAAAAGCTACACCTGTTATAACTAACGGCATTGCAAATGGCGGCATTTCAATATTAAGCAGTACATTTAAAACCAGGAAGTATATACCTACTACCATAAACAAGGTTCCTAAATGTGAAAAAGCCTTTAAAGACGGCAGGACACTTAAAAACTTTTTTCCTCTTGCCCAAACCAATTGGAACAATGCAATCGTAAAACACAGGAACTGAATATTCCACGCTGTTTTTGCTTCACCTACAGGAAGCTCTGCCGGTAATCTAAAGATACCTTGTAAAAACGGCGGAAACTCTGCTAAAGGTCCTAAATTATTAAAATGCGGAATAACAAGTGCTTGTAAAAATACCGGAAGATTTTCATACGGAATCTGAAACCATGAACCATTAATAGCACCCCAGACAATTGTGGTAAATGTCAGCAGCATTAATAATTTAACGATATCCGGAACAGTTCCTTTTTTTATTTTTAACAGAACTCCGGTTAATAGTCCAACAGAAAATAAAAGCGCGCCGTACCCTGCATCTCCCAGAATCATCGCAAAAAATATGGAAAAGAAAAATAGATACGAAGGACTTATATCGAATTCCCGGTAAGCAGGATATGTACCCATAAATGAGAATAAAGGATTAATCATTCGTACAAAAGAATTGTTTTTTAGTTTTGTAGGCGGTTCATCTTGAGGATCCGGATCAACTGCCGACAAAGCCCAGTTATTTTCTTTCGCGGCAGCTTTTACATTTTCAAGATCTTCGCTTGGCACAAAACCTGTCAAATAACAAATGCCGCCGCTTGAAGTGATAATATCCGAATCCACATCCAGCTTTTCCATGCCCGCCACAGCCGATTCAAATTCAAGTTCTTCCGCTATTTTTTCCATTTCTTTATTTAAAAAAGGCCGGCGGTCGGCAAAACCTTTTAGTTTATCTTCGATTTCCTGCAAAGCTATCTTGTGAGTATCGATCTCTTCTTTGTATTCGCCAAGCCGTTTTTCAGGAAGTACAAAAGGAACAAGGCCCGGTAATTTTTCATAAAAAACCACAATACGAACAATCGATTTATCTTTTGATTTTTCATTTTTAACTTTAATGTATTTAACACTGTCATCGAACTTTGAAAGTACATCTTGTGAAACTTCATAAAACCAAACAGGAACCCCATACTCAATGATACTTTCTACGACTGACGGATCAAAATCTCCCCATTCTTCGATTCGAGTTACTTCTCTGGTTAAAATAATATCCTGTTCTTTTAAAGCCTTTCGCTCTCTGCCGTATCTTACTATTAATTCCGGCAAATACGGTCTTTTTGCGGCGAGTATGGCGTTTAACGAAAACGGCACTTCATCTTCCGTTCCGTGAAGATCTGTCGCACGCCTGCCTCTGTGAACTCCAGTGTGTTTTTCTCTTTGCTCGCTGCCGTCTCCATTAAATTTGACAGACAGCTTTTTCTTTTTCTTGGGTAATTTATATTCGCTGATAAGCCCAAGTGATTCTTCTACTTTTACTTTGCATTTTTGGGCTTTTGTAGCAGTCCCCGCCGGAATATCTCTTATTTCCAGATGAACAACTCCAACTTCGCGTAATTTTTCGCAAGTTTCAACTCGTGATTTTTCCTGTACCACAAGGCACATTTTTTTCATCGGTACAATCAAGAGGGGTACCTCCTTTCACTTTGTTCCAGTCGGTTGAAGTTCATTAAACCACCGCCTTTTCTGTGTTGCCCTTTGCTATTTTTCCACGTACGACAGAAGCGGTTTGCTGATCGCCCAGATATACTTGAATCTTTTTGATGTTGTTTTTGGCTTCAGGGATTTTTATCTTTTCAAAAAGATTTACTCTTTGAGTTGTTGTCCGCAGCTCTTTATCCAGCCTTTTGCGCTGTTCTTCGACAATTTCAGCTTCGATTTCCAATAAAAGTGATTGTTTTATATTGTCAACCGCTTTATCCAGCCAAAGAGGAGTACGCAAAAGATCGTAACGGGTTAGTTCAAATTCAGCACTCTTAAAAATGGGTATCGACACACCGGCAACATTTCCAACTTCCGTTTTTACGCTTGTAACTTTTAAAATATCATTTGTAAAAAATCCTGTTTCCCCAAAAACGCCTATCCATACCTTAAAAGATTCATCAAGATTTTCTCTTGTTGAATGAAGTTCTTTAAGACGAAGATCTGTAAGTCTGATTTCTCCCTGTAATTGCTGTTTTTTTAACATCAATGTAGGCAGATAGCGATTAAATCTTTTAAGAGC
>WQWD01000358.1 GCA_009785545.1 Treponema sp.
GCCACGATTTCTGCCTCTTGCGGTTTCTCCTTTGATTGGCTGGGCAATACAATGCCGGATTTGGTTTTTTCTTCGGCTTCAAGCTGCTTGATAACGACTCTGTCGCCTAATGGTTTAAGACCCATATCCTACCTCCAAAATTATACTTTTGTCTTATTAGCACTCACTCCAATTGAGTGCTGACTATGGATAATATATTAATATTTGGCTTGTCTGATTGCAAGCAGGTAAAACAGCCAAATTTTCTCATTATTAATGATTAACTGTAAATTTCTCTTTTATACTTTCTTTTTCTCGTATTTGCAAATTTTTATAAAAAATTCCGGGCATAAACAAAAAGGTATTGTTGAGCGTAACCGGCGTATAAACCGAATTGGTCTTCTGCAAGTTTATGTATTTGTGCAACGGGTGTATCCTGTTTATTAAAGTAGAAATGTTGAACAACGCGCTTTACCCAAACGTCTGTCGGGAAAACTTCAGCTCTGGCGTATGCAAATAATAAAACGCAGTCTGCAATTTTTCGGCCAACGCCTTTAATAGACATTAGTAGTTCCCTTGCTTCAGTTAATTCCATTTGGTGAACGGCATTTAACTCCAGAAGGCCTGATCGAATCTTTGTTACCGCATCATGTATATACTTGGCCCTAAACCCGGTTTTGCAGTTAAACAAGTCTTCTATACTGGCCCTTCCCAATTCTTCAGGCGTGGGGAAAGCAAAAAAGTCTCCTATTGGTTGTCCATATGTTCTTGATAATGTGTCTATGATTTTACGAATACGAGGTATATTGTTGTTCTGGGAGATGATAAACGAAATAAGGCATTCCCAAGGCTCTTGACGTAATATACGAATACCTGGGGAGTATTCAACTGCATCTCGCATAACAAAATCATTTGATGCTAGAGTCTCTTTGATGTTCTGATAGTTGTTGTTCAAATCAAAATACGGTATCCAGATTTCTTCGAACTCTTGTATTGATGTTCTATAAAAAACTGTTTTGTCCTCTTCTTGGCGGATAAACAGGGATTTAGAAAAAGCTACAATATGATATTCATTTTCATTAATTTTTTCGAAGCGGAAACATTGTCCGCATTCCAATGTTTCGGAGATGCTAAAGCTGTTGTAACCTGTTAGGGTTACTGAATCTTCTTCCTGGAAATATTCCAATATAAAGTACCTCCATAAATTGAATGCATGTGCAAATGACTTTTAATTGATGAGTAAGTCTTGCGTGTGCATGTGTAGGAGCAGTGATAGGCAAAGGATCGGCGACAGGCTGAGAATGCGCTGTGAATCTAGTCATAACTCACCCTTCGGGCTCAAACAATGACTAGCTCCCCATCGCAATCTCAGCCCGCCGCCTTTGTAAATTGGCTGCTTGCTCGTAAAAGATCATGGGCGATCGATATGGTCGCCGCTACGCTTCTTTGCTAAATGACATATATCGCCCTTGGAATAGTGAATTTATGAGTGAAAATTCCCCTCCTTTGGAGCCTTTGGAGGGGTGCCCCAGCCCAATCCCACCGTAGGTGGGTAAAACGGCAAATAGGGTGGTTTCTTTTGAAAATCCGAAAACTTATAACGTCTTCTGCCGATAATGCTCCGCCTCCCAATTTAGAATAAAGCGGACGAAATCATCTGGGAGGGGATTTATGCCTCCAAAGGAGCGGGTATAGACTGCCACTTTCATAGCGTCAAGAAATATCAATCTTGCGGTTTCAGCCTCTTTTTCAGTTTTCCCAAGAGCAACAAACCCCAGCTTTTCAATAGCGACAATTTTAGGAGAAAAACCATGTGTCGTCTTATAATAGTCGAATTTATTATGGCAATTTCCTCCCTTTTCAATGAAAAGGGGCCTATGTTTGCAATAGACTATGTGATCTGGGGTAAATGGTTCAAGTAGCTCACGAATTGAAGATTTATCCTCAACGAATTTCATGGTTTGCGCATTTGTACAAAAGACAGCATGAGAGTTTTCGCCATACAGTGTCCGAAGTTCGGCAGCAAGTTCGTATGCCTTATTTAGATTAACATGAACCTCTGTGAAATCTGGTGTCTCTATGATTTGCTCTTTTAGTTTACGTATAACTTCGTCGGTTAGTACATCGATCTCTTGGAGAGTTTCTGCTGCTATAAATAGACCATGGTTCTGTAAGATTACAACCTTTGGTGGCCTTCCTGTCATAAGTTTATACTCATCAAAAAGATTTCGGCATTCTGCAGCAAGGACGTATCCGGGCTTCGTTAAGGGAATCCAAACGGCAGAAGTGCTGAACACCCTTTGACATGCCTCCGCTCCATCTTTGCCGCAGGTTAAACCATTGACAATTGCCGGATGCGTATGCAGGACAAATTTTTGAGGGAAAATAGCATGCAAAACTGCTTCTACGCTGGGACGCTTGTCCTCTTCGCCGGGAAGTTTTGCTGCCATCATATCCATAAGTGCTTCGCTTTCACGTGTTTTATCGTCATCAGAGTAATCTTTTTCCAGCATGGCCGACAACATCGTCAAATCCATTTTCACGAATTGGTCTGGCGTGATAGTGGCCAATGTGGTTCCCGACCCTTTGACGTACATCACACCGCCCTCTTTAAACGAAGTATTGCCACCCCCTGCAACTACGAATTCATCTTTAGATCCATAAGAATTTGACATTTCAACCAATAGCGAAAGACTCATTCAATCCCCCTCAATTGCGCTTTAACAACACTTCTCTTTCGTAATCCCGAACCAAAGGCAAC
>WQWD01000359.1 GCA_009785545.1 Treponema sp.
AGTGCCGTCAAAATTTTCAATCCAATCCAACATTTCGCATAACAGCGGAACAATATCAATGGATTGGTAATCGCCTTCAAGGATAAGATAAAAACCTGTGCGGCAGCCCATGGGACCAAAGTAAATGGTTTTTTCGTTCCATTTTTCGTGTGAACGTAAATATGTTGCGCACAAGTGTTCGATGGTATGCAAGGCAGGTTGATCAATTACGGGTTCTTTGTTTGGCTCTTTAAATCGAAGATCAAAAGTTGTAATAACCAAACCGTCAAACTTATCTTTACGTGAAACATAAGCGCCGGGTTTTAGCCGTAAATGATCAACCTGAAAACTTGCTATTTTTTCCATGTCTTTTTTTACAGAGAATTATCGACAATTGTCATTTCAGATACATCCATGGTTGCCCAAAATCCTGCTCTGAGAATTTCTTCTTTGGATAACCTGAGCCAATGCCCAAAAGTTCCGGGTTCTGTGCCGTCAGGGTTCATCGATGGGGCACGACCGCCGGGAAGTTCCGCCACCGCAGGCATGAGAATATTTCCGGCTGCCCAATGGTCAAGAGCCACTGCGTCAATCGCCGCCGCCACTTTGTTTACTTCTCTGGCAGTGTTAAAAGCTGAGTTGGGGCCACGCTCAACACCAACCCAAATCATGTCCAAAATATTGAGGATAGGCATTCTGGTATTTACCATCAGAGTTCCCATGCCGCCAACTCCAACACTGTTGTGAGGGCGTCTGCCTGTCAACATATCAGAAGGTACGCCCATGTAATTTTTGACAGCGGCTGTTACCTGAAATAGTCCGTGTGATTTTAACACAGGCATATTTATAACCTTGAGCCTTTCGCTGTCGTATGTTTGTTCTTCCTCATTCCAAATACCTTTTTTGAAAGACACATGAGTTCCAAACTCAGTCGTAAATTTCGGATACGAAATTTCGAGGCCTGTACTGTGTCTGTAATCTCCCACTACAAATCCATCTGTCATATCTCCTGCATTGAATTCCTGAACACTTACTCTGGTAAACTCGTCCCACAGAACGCCGGTCACATTGTATCCTCTGTCCTGAAAAATACGAATAACGTCTAAAGTTGATTGTGTTCGGCACGCTGAATTGGCTTGCGCCCAGTCAAGGCTTCCGCCTGCCCGTACGCCTCCCGGTCCTGGACTGCCGAATTGCGCCTGACCGTTATCTGCAACAATTACTTCGCCGGTAAAGCCAAGCGGGTGTTCAATTATCGCCTGAATAACACCTTTGATCAGGTCGGTATTTGTGCCTCCCCTTTCTGCCCACTGTGCATTTATTTTCAGAAGGACAACATCGTTAGGTGCAATCAAACCGTAAAAATCAAGCCCATGTTCCTTCATCGAATTGACTAATCGTACTACCCCATCGTCTGTACCATCAGTACTTTCTACAAAAATCGTAGACATTAACTGCGGCGAAATTTCCGGCATGGGTTGAACATTGCCATTGGGCTGAGTTTCTGCCCTTTCTGCTGTGGCAGTTCTGCCGACGCAGCCGGTACTCAACAAAACAAAAACCAGCGAAAAAACAAATAATAACTTCATACTAACCTCATTTTTCTGTGACCGAATGATCACTTTTTGCAATTGAATATGAAACAACGTTTCACGAAACCTTGATATATATCATGGTGACTGTTCCCTAAAGTATAACATTTATTATTAGTCCGCACAACATAGCAAAAACGATACAATAAATCAGATAAAAAACAAAATTTTTCGTGCTGAATATCATTTTTACGGCGCTTAGGTTGGTGATTTTTACGGCTGGACCGGCAAGCATAAATGCCATTGCGTCGCCAGTACCCATGCCCGCCCTCATCCATGCGTTAATCAGCGGGATGGTTCCGCCGCCGCAAACGTATAGCGGGATTGCAAGCGTTGTGGCAAAAAGTACTCCCAACCCACGTCTTGCTCCAAACATTCCGGAGATCCATGCTGACGGAATGTATCCGTCAAATAGAACAGCAAGCGCTATTCCAAAAACCAGGTAGGGAGCTGTAATTCTGAAAGCTTTGAACAAATCAGAAAAAAACTTTTTTTGAGGCTTTGCAGGTTTTGTGTCTTGTGCCGCGAATCGTTCGAGCGAAAATAAAATTTTTTCACGGAAAAGAAAAGAAACAAGAACACCTGCTAAAATACCGCCAAGAAAACTTAACCCAAGGCGGATCAACGCAATGTGTATCCCAAGCACAAATGTCAGAAATAAAATATTTGGGTTTAACAAAATCGAGCTAACCATAAAAGAGGCAAGCAAACGTTGAGGAATACCCTTTTTCCCAAGCGCCGCAATAATCGGAACAGTGCCGTACATACACAGCGGCGACACAATTCCAAGCAAGGAGGCCGCACAGAGAGGGATTAACCAAAATCGACCGGAGGCAAGCGCCGCTATTTTACCTATAATTTTTTCTGATAAAAAAACGGACACCAAAGAACCGGCAATAAGTCCGCCCGCCCAATAAGGCGCAATCATACGGATTTGAAGCCAAAAGCTGTTTGTCAACATATAGAGGTGCATCATGATTTATTATGACATATTTTTCATTGTTTTGGGCAACCGTACCTAGACAAACCCACGCAAAAATCCTACACTACACTTACGGTAAAGGTTTGTCTGAGCTGCCGTACCAATTCAATTTGTCAGACTCCGTTAACAAACAATGTTATAACGGGAAAACACAGGAGGACTTATGAGCGCAACAATCAGGCTCAAG
>WQWD01000360.1 GCA_009785545.1 Treponema sp.
GCATTGCTTGTGAAGATCGGCGACAAGCGTATCCTGTCCGGCGGCATCATCATTTAGTTCCGAGATTTTTTGAATCGTCTGTTTTTCACGTTCCTCGTTCTGCCCAACTTTAAGCTTGTTCTCGCCGCATTGTTCGTTGAACAGGCGTAATTCGTTTTCACGGGCGTTTTTTTCCAATGCAAAACCGTAAATATTTTTTTGTAACTCTACAAGCCTGGCTTCCATAGAATTGACTTCGTCCATGTTTGCTTCTAACGCTTTGTTTTCAGCTTCCATTTCGGCACGAATTCTGTCACGGTCAGATGTTTTAAGCCTGAGCTTTTCGTTTTTTTCGTCTTTTTCGTATCTGAAATGCTTTAAACGTAAAAGTTGTATATCTAACTCAAAATTGAATATCTCATCACGAAGGGTGCGGTATTTCAGAGTTTTATCAGATTGAGTTTTAAGGCTGTCGTACGAACGTTTGACCTCGTTTAAAACCATTTCCATTTGGCGCACATTTTCTTCGGTTTTGGCAAGAGAACGTTCCGCTTCGGCTCCACGTTCCCTGTATCGGGTAATACCCGCCGCTTCTTCAAACAAATAACGGCGATCTTCTGGCTTATTCGAAAGAATTTGATCGATTTTGCCTTGCTCCATAACTGAGTAGGCAACTTTGCCAACGCCAGTATCCCAAAACAATTCTCGAAGATCTTTCAACCTTACCTGTGTACCATTGATAAAATACTCGCTTTCTCCAGAGCGATAAAGCCGCCTTTTTATCTCGATTTCCGGCATTTCCATAGGCAAAAGGCCGGTTTCATTGGCTATGCTGAGCGCAACTTCCGCCATGCCAAGCGGTTTTCGGGCTTCTGTCCCGCCAAAGATAACATCTTCCATCTTTTCCGCACGGAGAGATTTCATTGCGTGTTCGCCAAGAACCCACTTAACAGCGTCAACTATATTAGATTTTCCGCAGCCATTCGGCCCTAAAAGTGCGGTAATACCATCGTTAAATTCAATTTCGGTTCGATCTGCAAATGATTTAAAGCCAAGAATCGAAAGACGTTTAAGAAACATAAGTAATTCAATGTATCATAAAAAACGAATATGGGGAATGGGTTTTTATAGTTCTATTCAAAATTCACAAAAGTAAGAAAGAGTGACTGTTACCCGTGGCTTACTAAGGTTGGGGGTGTCTTATTACCGTTCCGCTTACCGTAACTACTGATGGAGCCCATATTGAGAGGGTTAGAGAATTTAAAAAATGTTGAAGGAGAGTCGCCCCATACGTTATGGATACGTTTATTGCAGCGTCTCCATTACGAATCCTAACTTCACGCATTACAACTTCTTGTACAACAACGTCTGCTACCCAAGCACGATTATTAAAAAGTGTTGGTCCGCCGGACACTCCAAAAAATCTGTTGATTGGGACAACTGTGAAAAAATATCCCAAAATTTCATGCTCTGTGTTTTCAATTCCCATTTGTAAACCGGACGCTCGAAATGTTGTACAACCAGACAACCCCACGCCAATACAAACCACCAACAGAACCAGTAACCATCTTTTTTTCATAAAATCCTCCAAAGTTGTAAATATGTTTTTCAACATTTTTAATGTTACAATAATACTGTCTTTTTTGCAAGATTGAGCTGCAGGTGTACGGCTACTCATATTATGATTGCCTCATGCTGTCTTGCGCTATTATTAACGGCTGCAAATACATTTTATCCGAGGATATGCAAGATGGACAAAAAATTGATAGCTTGGAAATTGTGAATATATTCAGATAACGTGAAAAGTATGCGGCGTGGGGTTCTATTTTAAACTCTTAACAATATTTCTTCTTTGACTTTTTTGACATTCTTTTTTGGAAATGTTTTTATTTCTAACCCCATTCCAAGATTATCTAAATAGTCTATTAGAGTCGATATTCTCAGGTCTTTTCGTTTTTCAAGTCTTGAAATTGATGTTTGGCTAAAATTGTTAAATTCATCTTGTTTGATACCCAGCTTTTCCCTTAATTGACCAAGTCTTATGGTCAATATTTCTTGTTCAGCCATCTTTCGTGACCGTTCAACAGATTCAGGGGTCATTTTAGATTCCATCATTTTTATAACATCACGCACCTTTTTCCTCCAAAATTTCAGGATATTTATCCAGTAGTTTTTCGGCAATCTTTACTAAACTTTCATAAAAATCTTCTTCGTTTTTACCTTTTTTATTCCCACCAATCAAAAACCAACAATTACGTTTTTTGTTAAAGATAAATAATATTCTTAAAACATATTTTTTATGGGTTATCCTTAATTCCTTTAAATTTTTATACTTTGAGCCCTTAATTGTGTCTACATATGGTCTCCCCAGATTTGGACCAAATTCTTTAAGCACAAGGACTTTTGCATTTATTAAAACCTTGGCTTCTTCATCTTGGGATGTAAACCATTCTTCATATTCGCTGGTATATCTTGGAGACTCCATATAATTAAATATGCATTATTCTGCATATTATGTCAAGATAATTTCACTTGTATATGGCGTTTTGCGGTTGCGAAGCAAAGACCAGCAACCGCAAAATGTGGTGGAGGGACAGCCCCTGCCGCCAGTGACAGACATAAAAAGTTGGTGACAGGCACCATATGCGTGTACTTAGTAGACAAAAAGCGATAAATATGATAAAGATAGAAGCATGGGATGGGAAGAAGAACGATTTAAACAAGTGCTGCGATTACTGCCCGAAGGCTGGGAATCCAA
>WQWD01000361.1 GCA_009785545.1 Treponema sp.
ACATAATATATATATGGAATCTTTATAATGGATTAAATATTCACTTGGTATATAATGCAATAATATTTTTCCAACATCAATTTCCGTTAAATTGCCTTTTTCATCAACTGTTTTGATAAAAACATTGCCATCTCTTGTTATTTTTAATGTATTTGGCAGGAACATTTGAGGGAAATTAATATTATCAAATAAAGAATAGTTATGCTTTAAAGTAACAAAATTACCGTAACTGTCAATGACGAAATTGCCGGATCTTGTATAACCCGGCATATCATTTTCAAGCCTGATTTTCAGAAACCCGTGCCCCATAATGGCAAAATCCGTAACATTTCCTGTTGCTTTTAATGTACCTTGAGATATATTTATACTTGCTGACGCTTTATTATTTTTTATATCGAAGTGTGATTTATAACCCCATGTGTTTATATTTGATAAATCAAGGTGCAATAATTTATATTCGTTTAATAAATCAATATTATTCGCAAAAACATATTGTGAAACAATTATAAATATGCAAAATATGGTTAAATATTTAATCATTCCCGTCAAGCAGCTTTAATCTTTTGGGTTCGGCTTCGATGTGCATTTTTTCCAGTACTTCCATGATACCATCGGCGACTGCTTGTTTTTTGTCGGTCTCCTCGTCAGGCAATGCTGCGTGAATGTTGTCACGGAATTGCTGGCATGACACAACAGGGCTTACCGTTATGCGAACAATGTCTTTGCTTACAGCGTCATTCATCATGTCGGTTTGCTGAACGTGCAGAACTTCACCGTTGATTGCGGTAAAACACATATAGTCGAAAGAGCGAATGTACGAATCAATGTCCCGCACTCCCTTTTTTGAAGTTGGATCCCAAGGGCGATAACGAGTGCCAGAAGGAAATACAAGAACAATTTTTCCCTTGTATTTATTTCTGATTAGAGCTTTCATTGCCGCACGATTGATAGCGTTACAGCGAAGAATTTCTTCTTCGTCTTTTTTCGGATCTAATTCTTGCAGAGAACGGCTCGGACAAATGACGATTCTGCTGAAAGCACCAGAAAATGCGGCGACAACAGGATTGTCTTCGTTTAGTTTCATCCCGGAAATTGCGATGATCGAGTCGCCGTTTTCTTTTCCTTGATTTCTGGCTTTTCTTGTCAAATAAGAAACGAGGGGAAGATCCATGTTGCTGTAATGTTCTACAAGCAATAAACAGGATTTACCTGACTTTGCTTTTTCAAAAAGCTCTTCAAGATTTTCCAACCCGTCAATACCGCTTTTTGGAAGTAATAAATGTTCTACCATTTCGTCGACAATCTCAAGGGCGTCAGGATTTCCTTCCTGATATACATTGCTCTCATTAACAACACCTGAGATTCTGGATGTTTTAACAACTCTTTTAATGTGATCGCCAAAAACAGTGGTAAGAGTTCCTATCATATTTGATTTCATGTTTTATGCTCCTTACTTTAATTTAAGCAGATTAATTCTATAACAAATTTGCAAGCGGTACACATTTCGCTTACACTGACCCATTCAAGACGGCTGTGAAATTTTCGTCCGCCTGTAAATATGTTTGGTGTAGGAATTCCCATCTCGGTAAGCCGTGAACCGTCCGTTCCGCCTCTGATGGGCTTTAAACTAAATTCGACTCCAGCGTTACGTGACGCTTGAATCAGTTTTTCAAGCACTTCCGGCCTTTCGTCAATTTTTGCTTTCATGTTATGGTATTGAGCCTGTGTTTTTACAATTACTTTTCCGCCGGGAAATTGCGCTTCCACAGTTTTTGCAAAAGTCTTGAGTGCGTCGAGGCGGCGTAACATATTGTCTTTATCAAAATCACGAAGAAAAACTTCCAGTGAAGCTTTCTCCATGTTGCCAGAAATCTCCATCGGACAAAAATAGCCGTAATAACCGTCTGTCGCTTCGGGGCTTTCGCTGCGAGGCAGCAGAGTCGCATAAGTTGCCGCCATAAGTGCGGCGTTTACCAAAAGCCCCCTTGCGTGTCCAACGTGAATCACCTTGCCAAAAAACTCGACATCGGCTTTCCATGCGTTAAAACATTCACATTCAATCTCTCCGACAGGGCCGCCGTCAACGGTATAACAATACACGGAATTTATCTCTTTCATGGGAAACTCTGGCAGCCCTTTCCCTGTTTCTTCATCAGGGGTAAAAATAATTTCGATAGGGCCGTGTTCGATCTGCGGATTAGAAATCAGCCATTCCGTTACTGCCATGATTATCGAGATACCCGCTTTATTGTCCGCACCCAGTAAAGTTGTTCCATCAGCGTGAATGATGGATTTACCTTTCTGCGCAGCCAAGTCGGGATCATCATTTGGATCGAGGTATAAACCATTGGCAAGTTCGATCTTGCCGCCATCGTAATTTTCTACAAGCTGAGGTTTTACGTTTTTGCCTGTTACATCACTTGCCGTATCAAGATGAGCAAGAAACCCGATACACGGCTGGTTTTCCCTGCCTTTAGTTGCTGGTAAACGGGCAATGACATAACAATGATCGGTTAATTTAACGTCGTTCAGCCCAAGCGCCAACAGCTCCTCGGCTAAAGCCTTTGCCAAGTCCCATTGCCCGGGTGTCGAAGGAGTTTCTTCGATTTCACGATCACTTTCTGTATCGTAACGGACATATTGCAAAAACCTGTTGACTATCAATTTTTCAAACACAGTTTCTTCCATAGTTGACATTATAACAAATAATAT
>WQWD01000362.1 GCA_009785545.1 Treponema sp.
AAAACAAAATGTCGCTAAACAGGCGATAAGCCAGCAGTCGCCTGTTGAAATTGTTTGGCCGGGCAGCAGCACTGCCGGCGGGCGAAAAACAGGGCAAATCAACGAAGAAAAAATCTTTGGAGTACCAAAAGCGCTGGAAAAAAACGGAAACGATCTTATTTTAGTAGTTGTTACAAATGAAAAACAAAACGTTATGCGCATACCGCTTGCAAAAATCAGCTTATTGCGCAGAATAAAAAAATCTATTTTTGAAAATTAAACAAAGAGGTTATTTATGCCATTATTACCATTTTCACAATTTCACGAAAGCCAGTCATCGGAAATCAGTCAGGCAAAACTTTCTGTTTTGATTGATGCCGACAATACAAAACCGGCAATCATCGAAGGACTTTTGAACGAAGTAGCAAAATACGGAATTGCCAGCGTAAAGCGAATTTACGGCGACTGGACAAGCAACAATCTTCGTTCATGGAAAGAAAAACTGCTGCAATACGCCATTCAGCCGATTCAACAATTTTCGTACACAACTGGAAAAAACGCAACAGATTCCGCCATGATCATCGATGCAATGGATCTTTTGTACAGCGAAAAACTTGACGGCTTTTGTATCGTATCCAGCGATTCGGATTTTACCCGCCTTGCTTCACGCTTGCGGGAAAGCGGCCGTTTTGTTTACGGCTTTGGCGAAAAGAAAACTCCAAAAGCATTCGTTTCGGTTTGCGACAAATTTATTTACACGGAAATTTTGGACGACTCCCATGAAGACGAAGACAGCCGCCCGTCAGTCAAGCCAAAAAAAGATTTTAAGGTAGACAAAAAACTGTTGAAGCTGCTGCGTGACGCTGTTGACGATGTCGCCGAAGAATCGGGTTGGGCGTATCTTGGGATTGTTGGTCAAAAGATCAACAATCGTTCAGCAGACTTTGATCCCCGCAACTATGGTTTCAGAAAACTGGGCGATATGTTCCGTGCCGTCCCTCAATTTGAAATTGAAGAACGACCTCGCGCCAACAGCAGCAGCAAGCAGTTGTATATCAGGTGGAAGAGGAAGAAATAGGAGCTTCTGAGTCAAAAATTCGATTTGATTCGTGGCGTGAGAAATGTTTTGAATTTAAATCTGTTTTTCGCTATATTCTAAATCGATAAATTCTCTTGGTGTTACAATGCCTTTTTCATTTGGGAAGTGTTTTTTGTTTCCTGTAATCAAATAATCAACCGCTCCGCTTTTAAATAAGTCGTAAAATATTTTATCATCTTCGTCTTTGAATTTTTTATTCTGCGGAATTGCTATCTTGTATTCACCGTCTTTTGCGATAAAATCCAAAACAATGTTTACCAGCTCTTTGTTGATTCTCAAATAATCTCTGCCAAGAACATCAATATATTCTGACAAAATATTGTTATCATATACTATATTTACATTGCCGTTTAAAACAAGGTTTAATATCTTTCCCGGAATCCCTGAAGGTGATAACAATGCTGAAACAATTACATTTGTGTCCAATATTACATTCATTTTTTTTGCTGACTGCCCTTGCTCTGACGACGCTCCTGTCTTGATTTCTTTATCAAGCTATTTATCTCTTCCATTGTTATTTTATCTGTTCCGTTTTTAATTGATTCTTGCTGTATCATTTTTACGGCATTAATTGCCTTTGCCCGCCTTATTGCAGAGAGTGTTTCTTCAAGGTTACGATCGCTCAAAGGAGTAAGCAGGGCAATTGGTTTTCCGTTATTTGTGATAACCATTTCCTGCTCCTTTGGCAGGGCTTTCCATATATTTGCGGGTGAGGTTCTAAAATCTCTTACTGTGACAAATTTCATGCACTTATCCTCCAATTTGAATGGTACAATATTGTCACACATTTGTCAACAATTATTATTTAAAGAACGAAAACTTCCCGAATTTGAACAGTTTGCCGTTAGAACGTTTTGTTGATTCATCAATGGATTTGCAAATGAAAGAGGCAAAGGC
This sequence comes from Treponema sp., assembly GCA_009785545.1. Classification (GTDB taxonomy): domain Bacteria; phylum Spirochaetota; class Spirochaetia; order Treponematales; family Breznakiellaceae; genus WQXQ01. The sequence continues at coordinate 1,976 of WQWD01000362.1, forward strand.
GGTTTCGTTTCCGATTTCGGATGTTGAAAAACCTAAAGTGAGATAGGGTTCGTTATGCGCAGCCGCCAACAAACCTTGTGCTAGGGCACGGAAAGAGGCAACAGCCGAGGGGCCAAAGAAATCTATGATCTTGTCCTTTCCCGAATTAAAATTGATGTCGGGGTAAACAAGAGACAGTATTCCGCTCCCTCGTTTTTTGAAAATTGCGGTTAATTCTTTTACAAGGAAGAACCAGCCTTTGATGTGATCATTCGCCATGATTTCCACTGCAGAAATTGGAAGCTTCGCCGGTCTGCCGCAAATAGAAGGCGGTGAACAAACAAGAATTGCTTCGTCGATACGATCAAGGCGGTTTTCTGCGGCAAGTACCAATGTTCTGGCGGAAATGGGGCTGGAAGGATTCCAGTCAAGTGCCGCTTTTTTTGCATTCTCCAAAGAAGTATCGGCGTTCTCTCGAATATCTGCAGGAAGCGTCATTCCATCGGAAAGCCTGTTTGGGATTAAAGTCGATGCAAATCGTTCAACTTTATTTGTTATTTCGATTTCGATAGCACGACTAAGAGCGGAGTCGTTCCCCGCGATGAAAATTCCCCTCGTCATTGATAGATAGTCCTTTAATTTTACTTATTGTACAAGGAATTGAATAATTCCTTGTACAATAAGTATTTACAATCGGAAATAGTCAATTAATAAAATTAATTGACTATAGTTTACATATTACAATCATT
>WQWD01000363.1 GCA_009785545.1 Treponema sp.
ATTAGTGATGAAAATTATCTTTCTCATAGATATAGAATAAGATACAAATTAAAAACAGAATATTCCACAAAAAAACATCAGATATAAGACCAGATGTTAATTTATAAGTACATGAAATAATATTAACACTTCAAAGCGGCAATAAAATAGTACTACTTTATTTTTAATGAATAATATGCAATTTGGACAGTATGCCATTATTTTTTCGATAATTTTTTATGTATATAAAATTTTTTCACAACGAAAATGTTACCAATTGCTTCTTTGATTCGTCTTAGATATTGAAAGGCAAAAGTAGTCGCGAAAATCGTTTCAAACAAAGTTATACGGGAGTTTACGACTTATTTTTTTTTGAGAGGCGCAAACCCAGTAATGGTAAGGGTTTGCGCCTCCAGAATTCCTATGCCCTAACTAAGATATTTAATCCGTAAACCATATAAATCTAGTATTTTTTCAGCGATAGCGTCACCTTTTGACAGTGAAATAAGTATGTCAGCATTGTTTGTACCCAATACAGTAATCACTTTTCTGATTTCGCTAAGTGATTCCAGCATCCTATTGATGCTTATCTCAATACCTGCGCTTCTCAATTCATAGTTTAGTATGCAACATAAGCGATATGCAAGTACACAAAAGAAGATATGTATCTTGATTTTCTGATCAGTCCAGTGAAATAGAGGTCTTACCGAAAGATAATCAGAATCCTTTAATTGTCTAAATACACCTTCGACATGCCATGCGCTGTTGTAAGTACCAACGATTTCTTCGTTTGTCCACTCATGTCGGTTTGTGTAAAATGCCCTTTTGCCAAAATACTTCATTATTATTTCAGTGGAAGCACTTTTATCTAATTTAAATTTTATTAAGGGTCTATTGGGACAATCGCTTATTATAATGTCCGTTGCAAAAACTTTTTTCATGTACTCCCGCGATAATATTTTCGTCAATCGGTTCGATACACTTTTTTGGGTCATTTGCTTTCCTTTTAATGCATCTTGTTTTGCCCTTTTTTCCAACTGTTGTTTTAATTCCTCAAGCTCGGCCACTGTTTTGGATATATTTTCTTCGTGGGTATGAAGATGCTTTCTATAAAGTCTTGGATCGAAAGTAATAAGTACAGTAAGCTCTCTTGAATATAACTCCTTTTTTGTGCGGTATACCTTCGTTTTTTCTTTTGTCTTACAATGATCGTCACGTAATGTTGAGTATTTTGTTTTTTTATATCCAAAAGGGTACTCACTTGACTCAAGCGAAGTCCTCCAACATAATGAAATGGAATCCGCCCAGTTTCTAACAATTCAATGTTGTCTTCATCATTGTTTCCACGATCAAAGCTTACCGTTATATCTGCTTGTTTGCCTGTGATTTTAGAGTATCGATCTTGCATTTTCGTAACCATTGTGTTGAATTCAACAGAATCATGCATATTTCCAGGATAGACATCGTACAAAAGTGGCATATTGAAGTCGGGAGTTATCATCATAGAAAGTCCGACTATCTTTAGGTTTCGATTTTCTTTACTGTGTCCATTCTTTGCAAGTTCGCTTTTAGTATTCGCCGTATAAAAAGTAAAGAAATTGGTTGCGTCGTAAATCAGGTGAGATGTATCAATAGGATATCTCTCCAATACTGTTTCAAGGAACGTTTCTTCAAAAAGTGTAATGTTTTCATCCTTTATGGAATCCATATTGTCCCAGAACCTCTGACAAGACAATCCGATTTTCGGAACAGGTATGAGGCTTTTCAAAATCGTCTTTTCATACCAATCTGCTATATTACTTTTTGAAGTTGGGCTTACCGCACGATTAATTACCGCTATGAGTGTATACAATCCAAGCGAAATTCCTTGTTCTCGTTTAGGTAAGCATTGATCGATCATTTCAACAAGCGATAATCTCTCCGAGAGATCATATATCAGGCTAACATCAGCAAAAGCTTCGATTTCGCTGTATAATGGTTGCGTTGGCTTTTGTTCCTCTAGTCTTTTTATGATGGTTTCAGCAGAACCAAGGTATACTTGTTTAACGCGCTTCGGTTTGCCATTTATCCACTTCATCTCTGTGTAATAGTAGTACATGTTGCCATTGATGGTTTTCTTTATTATTGAAGCCAATTTGTCATCACCAGTACTATATTAGGGAATATGTGGTTGCTTGTCAACCCTATTTTATTAGGCTTTGCTGATATTTTTAGTTAGGGAATATGTTTTTAATGCTCTTAAACCCTTTGTTTATGCCATTCTTTAACTTGTTCAGCCCGTAAGTCGTAAACTCCCGTAATACGAATCTCATTTTTAGTAAATTACCACTTTTGCCGTTTCGGTAAAATTTACATTTGCCATTACATTTTTCGTTTAGGCGTGTTATAATAACCTTGTTGCGTTCGTACCAAAGACGCTCAAAGACCCATTGACGGTAGAACAAATATTCTATAAAAATCGCTGTAAGTGTAGCTGGCGATAACGGATACCAAGTTGAAGTGAGATTTCTAAAAAGTGATTCATGGCAACCGCTAAAAGCTTCTGGTTGTGAGCTTACAACGATTCCATCTCCAAAAGAAGCCGAACTTGCCTTGCTTGCAGGTGATGCGACTATTTATATATCACATCCGAGTGAAGCTGAATATATTGAAAAAGAAAGTTGGGATGGTCAGCATGACAAAAACGAAAAAAAACTACAGTACAATAACATTCAATGAC
>WQWD01000364.1 GCA_009785545.1 Treponema sp.
GAGAACAAGCTTAAAGTTGGGCAGAACGAGGAACGTGAAAAACAGACGATTCAAAAAATCTCGGAACTAAATGATGATGCCGCCGGACAGGATACGCTTGTCGCCGATCTTCACAAGCAATGCGAAAGTATCGAAGAAAACATCGTTTCATTCGAAGAAAACATTCAGCTTGCCGCTTCCCGTATCAATGAAAACGAAAAAGAAGCGCTCAGAGCGGAAGAAGAAATACTCAACATCGAAAAAGGTCTGGTTGTTCTGGAAACAGACCTTGCAAAAATAACCGATGACATTGTTGCCGAGCTTGATGCGGGATTAAAAAAAGCTGGTTATTCGGCGGCTGAACGCAGAAATGCCGAAGAAGCGTTACGTGACACTCTTGGCCGCTTGCGTACGGTGCTTTCCGGGCGTGAAGGGCTTATTCGTGATCTTGCCGTTGCCGCAAGTACCTGCGGAGTTAAGGCGACAGCTCCTGCAGAAATAACACGCATTTCCGAAACTCTGGCGCAAGGGCTCGCCGAAGCTGCCGCCGGAGCGGACAAAGCCATCGAGCTTTTTAACTCTTATCGGGAACATTCGGCATCTTTCATTGACGAATTTTTGGCTCCGGAAGGAATCATCACGAAAAAGCGATCTCTGGATACGCAAATCAGAAATGCAAAAGACAACATCGAAGAACGAAGGTTACGGATAAAAAATCTGCGAGACGACAATCTCAATTTGATGAAAAAAATCGATGAGTACCGTGCGACACTCGAAAACATGAAAGTTAATCGAGCGCAGATAAAAGCGCAGGCTCAATCTGCGGAAGATCAGGCTCGGCTTATCAGGCGTGAATTGTCGGGTCAGGAAGGTGTGTTAAAAAACATTCGTGACGAGCTTTCTGTCTATCGAAAAAGATTGGAAGAAATTGACGAGCGAATTACTGCGACTCAGGAAGAAATAACCCGTATTGGCAAAAAAACAACCGAGTTTACTTCCGAGTTGGAAAAACTCGAAAAAGATATTCGCAAGCGAAATGACAATGTTGCAGGCAAAAAAGTTGTTATCAACAAAAGAATGACGGAACTGTCCAAAGTTCAGGAAGCGCTGGAAAAAATCCACCTTGAACTGGTTCAAGCCGAAATGGAAGTTAAAAATATTCAAACTAATTTCCGTGATACCCACTCAAGAGATCTGCTTGAATTTGAAGAACGAATTTTTACGATTACAGCAGCGCCGTCAGAGTTACGTGAAAAGCTAAGCTCCGCCCGTGCAAAAATGAAAGAGCTAGGTTCGGTCAATCTGATGGCTCCGGAAGAATTTGCCGAAACAAAACAGCGTTACGATTTTTTAAGTGCCCAGATGGCAGACCTCGAAAAAGCGAGAAAAGACCTGCTTGATTTGACGTCAGAGATTCGTCAGGAATCGTCTAAAATGTTTTTAGATACTTATAATCGTATCAAAAAGAATTTTCACAATATGTTCAGGCGACTGTTTGGCGGCGGACGGGCGGAACTGCGCCTCTCCGATCCTAATCACGTTTTGGAATCTGGTATCGAGATATTGGCTCAGCCGCCGGGAAAAAAGCTGGAGCATTTAAGCCTGCTTTCTGGTGGTGAATGTTCGATGACAGCGGTTGCTCTTCTTTTTGCGACTTACATGGTAAAGCCAAGCCCCTTCTGTCTGTTAGACGAAATTGACGCCGCCCTTGACGAACAAAATGTCAGCCGCTTTGTGCATCTCTTGCGGGAATTCAGTGATACCAGCCAATTTATCGTTATTACGCATAACAAACTTACTGTTACGGGAGCGGGAACTCTGCTTGGTGTCACGATGGAAGAATCTGGTGTTACCAAGGTTATCACAGCCCGTATTAAAAATGATGAATTGCAAATTGCAGACGGCCCGCCGCCTCAAGGTGAATTGTGGGACGCTGACGGCAAGTTTGAAGAAGAAGATGTTCCGCCGGAAGAAGGCAGAGAACTCCCCATCGGTATTAACGATCCCAAAAAAGTAACCCCCGAACAGTTACGCCCAATCAGAGCGAAAAAAGTGGCGGAGTAAGCTGACAAAGAGGCTTAACAAAGATGGAAGATATACGCTGGAAGCAAAGACATTCTAATTTCACAAGTATGGTGAATTATCTCAAAAACGGCTTGGATGGCAAAGGAATCGATGATTTATCGGAACTTGAGCAAGGGGGCATAGCAAAAGGTTTTGAATTGTGTTTTGAGCTTTTGTGGAAACTCCTGAAAGATTATTTAGACCATGAGAAAATCGATGTAGATTTGCCGTCTCCGGCAAACATCATAAGAACAGCAGCTTCTGTGGGCATTATCGAAAAAATCGGAGCAGACGGAAATATAATTATTAAAATGCAAAAGTGCCGCAATGAGCTGGTGCACATTTATAATCAAGAGCAGTTTTTTAATGCTCTTAAAGATGTAAAAGATTTTTATTTACCGCAATTTGTAAAGGTAAATAATTATTTTGTTGATTTAATTAACAATTACGATGAAAAATAAATTTGGATTACCTGATGAGGTTTTTGCAAAAATTACAGACACTTTAAAAAAATATCCGCAAATAAAAAAAGCTGTAATTTTTGGAAGCCGGGCAAAAGGCAGTAACAAACAATATTCCGATATAGATATAGCCATTTTTGCAGATACAGACGAAAACATC
>WQWD01000365.1 GCA_009785545.1 Treponema sp.
AGGACGCTGAGTTGCAAGCACAAGATGAATCCCAACAGCACGGCTCATGGCGGCTAATCTTGCCACAGTCGATTCAAGCTCTTTGCCTGTGGTGGTCATTAAGTCAGCAAACTCATCGATTACCACAACGATGTATGGCAAGTGCTCTTGAGCGATACTTTTCTCTTTGATACGTTTGTTGTAACTGCGAATGTCACGTACGCCCATCGAATCAAGACAGGCATATCGCCTTTCCATTTCGTAAATACAATATTGAAGCGCCTGAAACGCCTTTTTAGATTCAGTAATTACCGGCGTTAACAAGTGCGGAATGTCATTATACAATTTCAACTCGACGATTTTTGGATCGATCAACATGAGCCTGCAATCTGCCGGATGAAGCTGGTACAACAGTGAAAGAATAATCGAATTAACACAAACCGATTTACCAGAACCTGTTGCGCCCGCTATTAACAGGTGGGGCATTTGAACAAGGTCTACAGTTTGCGCTTCGCCCGTGATATCTTTGCCCATGACAACAGGGAGTTCCATTTTTTTGCCGGACTGAAGTTCATGTTCGATAATTTCCTTAAATGAAACAATATTGCGTTTAACGTTTGGAACTTCGATACCTACAGCGTGTTTTCCCGGAATGGGAGCTACAATTCGTACAGATGACGCTGCAAGACGCAGGGCAATGTTATCCTGCAGTCCGACAATTTTTGAAAGTTTAACTCCGGGAGCAGGCAGAATCTCAAACATTGTAATAACCGGCCCTTTTCTGATTCCAGTTACTTCGGCTTGAATCTTGAATTCTTCCAATGTTTCTTTTAAGGCAACTGCCGAATCTTTTGTCGCCTGATCTATAACCCAATATTCGCCGTCGGGGTATTCATTCAGAATGTCAACGGGAACTTTATATTTTTTATAACGAGTACTGCTGCCTTTTCTATTTCGAACCTGTTCGGCGTGGGCGGCGGCAGCAGCTTCGGCGGCTTCAAGTGCTCGTGTTACTGTATCGCTGTTTTCATCTTCGATTTCGTCAATGTTCTGTTCATCGTCATCTTCACTGGTTTTCTCAACATCGCCCTCTTCTTCATCAATATCAATTTCTAAATCTTTTAGATTTAGTGGCTCGGCGTCTGATTCTTCAATATCATTTTCATCTGAGGCTTCTTCCTGTGAGGTGAAATCGGTTGTTGAGATAATTGAAAGGCTTGGAGTATCAGCCTGATATTGATAAAAAGCTGATAATGAAGATTGTGTGTCTTGGTTTTGTGTAACGTCATCGATTGGGGAAACTTCGGCTTGATGAGGCGGAAATTCAATCGGCGGAGGAAGAGATTTCATACGGCGTTTAAATTTGCCGTTTTCTTTGTCAAACAATTTTGTTTTTAAAAATTGCATTAGGAGCACCTGAACCACTGTAAAGAAAACAATAAACATACTAAAGCCCGTTCTTCCTGTAAAGCTAAGGAAAGCAGATCTTGCCATACGTGCTTCAAAATCGCTGATTAGAGAAAAGCCGATTGCAAGAGTTAAAAACGGTAAAACCAGGAAACACAGAATAAAAATCCTGTCCGGCCTCCATTTTGGATCGGCAAGAATAAATGCGGCGTAGGCAAAATATGCAGGGATCAATAGAGCAAGAATCCCAAAGGCACGGGCAAAAAAGAGCCCAAACGCTCCCGGTGTGGAACCTATCCCAAATAGAGCGCCAAAAAGGGAAAAAATCAATACAATACAGGAAATTCCTAAAAAAACTGCCAAAATGACGGATATTACTCTGAGCTTAAAGTGTGAATTTGTAATAAACTTATGTTTAAGATTGTCTATAAATTGCAAAATTGGTATTCCCCTATTTTATTATCGGTTGATTTACTACAAATTGTTAATAGCAGTATATATGCGATAAATTCGTATCGCCTATCACTTATCACCTAACGCAAAAAAGCAACCGAAAAAATTTTGCAAATTCAATAAAACTGTGATATAATAATTATTGTAGTTAATATATAAAAAACAAGTGAGAGGGTAATATGCGTATCAAAACAACTTCCAGAATTATGAACATTCTTATTATTAGTGTTATTGCTGTCGCGGCGGCATCACTTTTTAATCTGTGTCAACGAATTGATGATGCTGACGCCGCCTCGGCCAATCGTTTTTATACAATTTATCTGGTAAATGAACTTCGGAATAGTTCTGATGAGCTTACTCGGCACGTTCGCAATTTTGTTATAACGGGCAATGCGGCGGCGTACGATGATTTCAACCGAACTCTTATGAAGCTTGACGGTGAATATCCAAGGCCGGAATCGTCTCTGGTTGCGCCGGGAGAAAAACGTGATTTGCTGGATTTGCTTATGGAAGTCGGCGTTACCGATCAGGAATTCAGTCTCATTGAAAGAGCAAACGAGCTTTCGGATATACTCGCCGTCATTGAAATAACAGCCATGAACGCCGTAAGGGGTCTTTTTGCCGATGCTTTTGGCGAGTATACTGTGCAGGGTGAACCAAATAGGGAATTGGCAATTAACCTTGTATTTGGCGAAGCTTATGACCGTCAAATAAGCCAGATTAATACCCCAATGGAAGAATTTCAGTCGATGGTTGACGCCCGTACAAGCAGAATGGTTGAGGAAGCGTTGGCTGGTCAATTTCTTGCGCAAGTTA
>WQWD01000366.1 GCA_009785545.1 Treponema sp.
GATATCTCAGGGTTAAATTCTACCGAAGTTGGGATAACAAATACAAGACCCCCAAGCCCCGCAAGCGCCCCGGAAATCAAAACCCCTGCCCAACGCATGGCGTAAACATTTATTCCAACAGAGTCCGCTGCCTGAGGATGTTCGCCGCAGGCACGCAGACGAAGCCCAAAGCGTGTTTTATACAAAAGAAAAACAGATACGGCAAGGATTAAAAATCCCAAATAAGTAGTAATGAATGTATTTCTGAACAACATCTGCCCTAAAACAGGAATGTCACCTAACAACGGCACACTGTTGATAAAAAACTGATTGGAAAATGGTATGCCCTGAACCGAGCGAAGCGTTCTTGCAGCATAAATCGCCAGAGCAGGAGCCAGCAAATTAATCGCAGTTCCGCTGATTATTTGGTTAGCTTTTAAGTTGATACTGGCAAAAGCGTGAAGCGCTCCAACCGCCGTGCCCGCCAGCATGGAAATTACAACAGCCAACAACAAAATACGTTGACCGTTACGCTGCCAAAAAATCATATTTTCGCTGTCAACAGGTATAATTTGCTGAATAGAGTTAATAAACAAAATGCCGGCGAATGCTCCTAAAATCATAATACCTTCGAGAGCGATATTAACTACGCCTGAGCGTTCCGAAAACATTCCGCCAAGAGCGACAATCAAAAGCGGAATCGAAAAAAACATTGTTTGCTGAACAAGAAAATAAAAAGTGTTCATATTAGTCCTTGCTTTCTTTTCCTCAGCGAAACAATAAAACCTTTTACAATAAGCGCAAATGCGCTGGAGTAAATTATCACAGCGATAATTATATCAATTATTTGAAGAGCAAAATCGGCAAGCTGCATATTAAAGCCGCCTACACCGAGATACGAAATAAATAATCCTGAAAAAATAATCCCAATTGGATTGTTAAGCGCTAAAAGGGCGACAGGAATGCCGCTAAAACCCTGCGGCGCTAAAATATCAACAACATTGATTGCTACTCCTGAACCAGAAAGAAACAAAAGCGCACCGCCAAGCCCTGACAATCCTCCGGCGATTGTCATCGACAAAATGATACTGCGTTTTTCGTTGATGCCGGCATAACGGGCAGCTTCACGGTTAAAACCGCAGGCTTTTAGCTCATAACCTAAAACAGTTTTTTCCAAAACAAAATACATCAATACGGCAAAAAAGATCGCTATAAATATTCCTGAATTAACAGAAGAAACAATAAAACCATCGCGGAAAATACGATCCATTCCCAATCCGGGAAGGTTGGCAGAATCCATTACACGCATAGATTGATTGCGTTCGGAATCAAATATCGTTCTTGTTATGAGAAAATTTACAAGGTACATCCCGATATAGTTTGTCATTATGCACGTTATAACTTCATGCACATTAAAAACAGCTTTAAAAATACCGGGAAGAGCACCCCACAACGCTCCGGCAAGTATCGCAGCTATCAGCGCAGCAACCCAGTGCAAATGACCGGGCAAAAAATTGCACGTAACACCGACCAAAATCGCCGCATAAGCGCCAACGATAAATTGACCAGAAGCGCCGATATTAAACAACCCCGTCTTTGCAGCAAAGCCAACAGAAAGACCAGTCATAATAATTGGAGTGGCAAAGTACAGAACCTGTCCCAAATCATTCATTGTACGAAAGCCGCTAAAAAGAATTGTTTGAAAAGCCCATAAAGCCTGAGACGCATTGCTTATCAACATTATGATAAACCCCGCAAAAAGACCGACAGCAATTGCGGTTATGGATGAGGCTACATCAAATATTGAATCAGGAATTTTTAATTTCATGCGGCTCCCTGTTTAAAAGAACCTGTCATATAAAGTCCTAACTCTTTTAAGGTTACTGTGTTTGGTTTAACGTCTGCAGCCAATTTTCCTTCGCAGATAACAAGAATTCTGTCACTGATACTCATTACTTCGTCAATATCAAGTGATACAATTAACACTGCCTTACCTTTGTCACGCTCGGCAATAAGCTGGTTACGCAGATATTCGCAAGCGGCGGCATCAAGCCCTCTTGTCGGCTGAACGGCGGCTAATAATCGGCAATCACGGGATATTTCGCGCGCAACAATCGCTTTTTGCTGATTACCCCCCGACATGTTGCGGACAATCGTATCAGCGCCGTTTCCGCAGCGGATATCAAATTTATCTATAAGGCAGTCTGCAAACTTTTTTATTTCGTTAAATTTCAAAAAACCATTTTTTTGGAAAATATGTGTGTGATATTTTTGCAGTACAAAATTAAAGCCAAGGTTATAATCCAGAACAAGTCCATGTTTATGCCTGTCTTCCGGAATATGAGCGATCCTTCTTGATCGAATATCGTTATGCGTAATTTCCTGATCTTCCAAAAAAATGCGCCCGCTGTCAGAGTTCATCATTCCCGTGAGCGCATAAACAAGTTCCTGTTGGCCGTTGCCGTCAATTCCGGCGATACAGACAATTTCGCCGGAGCGAACTTCAAAACTAATATCGTTAACAACGGCTTTGTTATGTGTTTTTGTTTTAACTACAAGATTTTCTGCTTTTAAAATGATTTCTCCGGGCTGTCTTTCCTGTTTATCAATTAAAAAATTTAATTTACGCCCTATCATCATTTCAGATAACTCTTCTTTTGTAACAGAGGC
>WQWD01000367.1 GCA_009785545.1 Treponema sp.
CCAAAGTGTAAACAATTATCAACATTAACAAGCAAAGATGATTTGTTTTTCTGCGTTTGCGGATATAAAGTACGATTCAATGAATATGGATATTTTGAGTCAACAAATAATGAGCCGCCTGTATTTACAACAATTTTAGATTGGGCAAAATGGCAAAGAAAACAAATTGCGTTAATCATCGACAATATCAATGACAACGATACTCCGATTATCACAGACGATGAACAGTCATTACACCAAGCGACAAGGGCAAGTCATACTACCTTTATCGCAGATGGAAAACTTAGTTTATACAAAGACAGGCTTTCATTAACTACAAAGATGAATCAAACTATATCATTCCCGCTGGATTCAATAGTTGAATTAAATGTATTTGCGAGAATGAGAATTATCTTTTCTACAGATGAACACAATGTATACGAGATACACTGTGAACATCCAAGAAGTGCTATAAAATATTTTGATGCTGTTAGAACGTTACAAAGTAAGCGCTCTACATAAATAACCCAACCAGCCATGTGCTAAGCCATGGAAGGAATGTTACCAGAAGCACAACAATTATCCTTGCAAGCAGAAACGGCAGAACACTGGCGCAGACTTCCATGAAGGGTTTGTTAAAGCGATAACTTGCAAGGAATAAATTTATTCCAACTGGAGGAGTAAGGAATCCCGCTTCGAGGTTAATAACAAAGATGATTCCAAGATGCAGCGGATCGATCCCGTAAATATATCCCAGAGGAACAATAAGAGGAAGGAAAACCAGTATCGCCGAAAAAATATCCATAAAGCAGCCAATTATCAAAAGAGCAAGATTAAGCAATAAAAGAAAAACGATTGGGGATTCAACAGTGTATTGCATCCATGAGGCAAAACTATCGGGGACACCTGAATCCATAAAGGCGTAAGAAAGAAGCATTGCCATCGCCAAAATAGCCATAATTCCGCCGATTATCGGAACAGCTTTTCTAAAAACAGATGTAATACCTGAAATAGGTATATCTTTTTTAATAAAAACTTCGACAATTATTACATAAATCAGAGCAACAGCGCTTGCTTCCACCAGCGTAAGAAACCCGGAAAAAATTCCTGTGATTATTATTACAGGCAATAAAATTTCAAAAAAGGAATTTTTTAACGCTTTTATTGCTTCGGATAAATTAAATTTTTCTACCGGGATTTTTATTTTCGAAGTCATAATAAAACTTGTAATAATCATCGCCAAAATAAGAATTAAACCCGGAATAATCGCTCCGATAAAAAAGTGAATATGAGTATAATCTGTGGGTATTTCCATGTGATGTAATATTGTCATTATTGAAGTTGCCACAAGAATAATCGGTAAACTTGGAGGAAACATTAATCCTATGCCGCCGGCGGAAGTCAATACTCCAACGGAAAACTTTTCGGAATATTGATTTTTTCTAAGAATAGTAAAAAGTATTCCTCCAAGAGCAAGGATCGTAACTCCCGAAGCGCCGGTAAAAGAAGTGAAAAAAGCGCAAATTATAACTGTTGCGATAATTATTCCGCCGGGCATCCATCCAAAGAAAATTTTGAATGCATGAACAAGCCTTTCTCCTGCCTTGCTTTCGGAAAGGAAAAAACCTGTCAGGGTGAAAAGAGGAATCGCTATAAAATCTATGTTTCTGGATTCATTAAAAGTAAAGTAAATAGACCTTACGGCTTCATCAGGTTCATGTCCTGTAGCTTTTAACATTATCATGGCGATACCGCCAACTGCGGCAAAAACAGGCATTCCCGCAAGTCCTGCCATAATTAAAAACAAGATAACAGGAATATTTATAACAAGTGCGGTATCATACAGTAAATTAACTAAAGAGAAAAAAGGTTCAGGAGTATCCAGTTCATTCACACCCCAGATTATTTTTGCAATAGCCGGCAATGAGACAAGACATCCAGCAATAACAGCCGCTAATGCAAAAAATTTTTCTTTGCCTGCCCATTGCTTCAAAACAAAACGTACAGCCAACACAGCAAATCCAAGCGGCATGACAACGGCAAACACCTGATCCGTAACAGGTCCAATCCGCCTTCCCATCAAACCATGAATGATAAAAGAAATGCTGCTCCAAAAAAGAATGGTAAAAATAAAAATCGCTATTATTGCGCAGATTGAGCCAATAATCTTTTTTATATTATCATGTTTGATGTACTGGACAGCAGTAATCGAAATATGATTGCCGAATTTTGCGGTGAACATTACGGCAAAAAAACTTGCCAGCAAAAAAAAGTGAGTTAACAACGAGTTGAAATCGGGAATTGTCAAATCAAACTGCCGCAAAACAAGTTCGGCAAACGGCAAAACAGCCATAAAAGAAAGAGACGCATAACAAATTATGTTTTCCAGCCGGGAAATATTTAACAGTCTTTTAATACGCATTTTGTTATTGTCCGCGCCTTACTCGTTCCAGTATTTGATTTATTCTCTCAAAAAGATCTCGATCATACACAGTGCCGACAAGAGCCGGGATAGAAGCCGATACATCTGCCTGCCACAAACCATATTGCGCCGAAGTAGGTCTGTTTATGGTAAGGCCGTCTCTTGCCATTGCCGTTATTGCGTTAGCTTCGGTTCTTGCCATTGATTCGTCAAATTCGGCCGCTACACGCGCGGCAATCCTTAA
>WQWD01000368.1 GCA_009785545.1 Treponema sp.
TGGGAGAAAATCTTTAACATAGAACTCTTTGAAAACGACTGGCGAAGACAAGGTTATTATGTCCAAGCTACTTTCTGGGAACTCCGTAAGGAATATGTGATTTCAGCAAGGAAATTCATTGGTCGTAAAAAATAATTAATAAGTCACAGGGAAACTTGTGGCTTTTTTTATTACTCAAAACCTCTTGATATACAGAAGTTTTATTTTGTGTATAGTTTTTTGCACCGATTTACTAAAAACACCATGGATTCATTGTTGCAAGAAAGGCAAAAAATACATCAAACCAACCGTTTTGTTAGTATTTTGTGTTAGTGTGCATAATGTTTTTATTGAAAATACAAAATAACTCTTTACTTTTTATGTATTATAGACGATAATATATACATAGATAATACAGCGACTCATAATACAATGAAAATTTCCAGCAATTTTGCTGATGTGGAGGTATTGTTATGATTAAAATGTTAAATTCTAAACCGGAAACTCAAATATTGGAAGTGTGCAATAGTATCAATTCTACTGCTTATGACGGCGAAAATATATCAAAAGACGTTATCAAGTTAGGTACCGTGTTTTTTGCTTCTGAAGAAGATACCGGCAAGGGTATTGGTTTCGGCGTGGTTTATAACATAATGGCTGATGGTCTTATTGTTGAAGCTCTCAGTTGCAGTGGCAACAGCAGATTTATGTTTACTCTCTCTGGCGATGATGAAAGCGTTTATGCTTGCACAAAGCGCGTTCCGCGACACGAACTCCTTGAGAGATTTTCGACTGCGGAAAGGGTTGTTTATGAAAAAAGTGAGTTGGAAGCAAGAAGCGAATGGGCGAAAGAAGTGGCAGAAGAAGAAGGACTTCAAGTTGATGAAGTTTCCATTCCTGACCTTCAGATATGTTGCATTCCGGTGGATAAAATGTATATCCTCGGAGAACTTCGATTGCCTTTGGCAATTGATGAAAACGGCGAAACAATAGAAGGAGTGGCCGATTATCTCCATGCTAAAGACCAGCTTGAAGAATATGTGTATGGCTTTGGAGACAAATACAACGAAAAAGCAGGGCTTCGCAAGTTGTACGAATTTCTGTATCTTGAAAACAGGGATTTATCAAAAATGACGCATAAAGAAAAGGCTTTTGACCCAACCAAAAGCGAGTTCATCTGCTCTGTGTGTGAAGGTGAAGACTACGACAGCGAAGGTGAGTTTGTGTGGTATTATCGTTCACGCAATGGGCGATTCTACGCTTGCGTTGTTGATGCTGAGGAACGGGAACGCACCAAAGAAGAGATGACCGAAAAGGCAGCATTGTACAGTTTGGCTACGAAAGTTCTCGGCGGGAATCATATCCTAAGAGGAACGAGCAAGCCCATTAAAGACATTACGCCGCAAAAAACAGATTTCATTGTGCATTCCGCTAAAGCTACTGCCCTCTCAGAAACGGCGGCTGAAGAAAAACTCCGCAATGCTGTAATGGTGGGGCGGTTAAGCCCCTTTGTATTTGCTAAATATTTCGGTGAATATGCTGACCAAAAGGTTCAAATCTCATCTCTTATCCCTGCGGCTCTCAAAAAGCGTATTGAGTGGACGGGACTGACAATAGAAAAGATTATTGAAATGGGTTGCGATGCCAGATTAGCCGAGGTTCAGGCTGATTTTGATGATATAGCCTAATCCTGATACTTTCCCGACCTCCTTGTTTTCAAAGACAGGGAGGTTTTTTGTTCGGACGATATTGTTTGACAAAAATACCTTTTTGTGGTATAATATATGTATTCTTTTTTCAGATTATAAATTATTTCATCGGATTGCACATTTGCAAGCGTACCCTTTGGGAGCGACTATGCTTAGAATCAGTGACACTGCATATTGCCGTGTTTGATTGTGCCTATCTGGTGTTTTTTGTTTTCTGGGAAACCCACGAGAAGCAGGAATGATTCAGCCATAAAGGTTGACTTTATTCCTGCTTTTTTTATTGGCGAAAAATTAAAAATTGTCTACAAGACATAAAAGGAGCTGTTTTTAATGCGTGTAAAAACAATCGCAATTATTGTAATCATTCTGTTGATAGTGGTACTTGCCGCTGACCCGGTAATGACGTTCTTTAGCGAAACTCTTCCGGCCAGAGCTACGGATTATATTTTTTCCGGCTTTGACACTCCGGCATGGTAACTAAAAGGAACTGACAACTGAATATTTCTGGCGGCCACGACTCTTTAGTCCCTGCTTGCCAGCAACATGAGCCAAAAACATAGGCCATAAGAGCCAGAAAGGGGTCATTACGATGACAACAATATTAATGAGCAAAACCAGAACAAAAACACACACTTTCTTTTTCGAGGGTATGTATTTCAAAAGCCCGCAAGCGTATGTACAATGGCTTGCCGCACAAAAAACAGCCAACAGAGAAGCCCGTCAAGGCATGATTGCTGCAAGAAAAGACCCTTACCCATTAAACGCAAGGCGTATGGTCGGATAACATATCGTGTTCAAATCGACACAACAACGATGCTACCGCAATGCAGGTGGGGGAGGCCATGCTTCGCGCTGTCTTCTTTTGCCAAGTGTATTGCAGTCAGAGAATGGATGCAGAAAGTTACAGAAATATAAAACATTGTCCAAAAGGACAGGAAGGAGCCCAA
>WQWD01000369.1 GCA_009785545.1 Treponema sp.
ACACAGTGGCGGAATACCTTTCCGGCAAAGAAAAAGTTTTTGGCTTTTTGATGGGACAAACAATGAAAAAACTCGGCAAAGGCGGAAACCCTGAAATTTTAAAAGCCGCTTTGGAAAAAGCGCTAAAACATTAATGCCTTATGAAAATTGAAATTCGCCTATTTAAAACCTGTGCAAAGCAATGGTAATTATACCTGTGGAGCTGCTAACAGGTATTTTGTGCCTGTTAAAATTTCGTGATGGAAATCCCCTGCCGTTAAAGTTTGATATTCCGACTAATTCCCTGGGAATCCCCAAAAAATTGAAATCAAGTTGTCCATTGCCGTTCCTGTCCTGAAATGCCGATACCAAATATTCGCCGGGAGGCAGTGTTACTTCCTGCCTTAAAACCGTACTGTTGCTCTCAAGTTCAAAAGCGATTGACGGCTCTTCTCTTCTGAATTCGTCAGCATTAAAAAAAATAGCCAAAAAAACATTGCCGTCATTTACAATTACATTAGTAATTTCTATTGTTACTTGTATATTTTCCGCAAATGAATTCGACACGCAAAGTATCATAAAAAATAATACAAAAGCGATTTTTTTAACAGCAGTTTTCATGGTTTTTTCTCCTTATTGTAAAATATACTATATTAAAAATATAAAATACCCCCTTTAATAATTTCAAGCAAATTGGCAAAATAAGTATGGAGCGGAAATATGAATAAATATCGAACGCATAATTGCGGAGCATTAAGAGAAACCCATGTCGGACAGACAGTAAAATTATCCGGGTGGGTAGATACAATCCGTGATCATGGCGGCGTAACTTTTTTTGATCTTAGAGATCAATACGGCGTTACTCAAATTGTTATCCACGATGAGGCTTCCGTTAAACAAGTAAATAAAGAAAGCGTTATTACCGTCAGCGGAAATGTGAAAAAACGTGACGCAGAAACTGTCAACACAAAAATTGATACAGGGACTGTTGAGATTCATGCCGAAACTGTAGTTATCCAAAGTAAAGCTATCCGTAATTTGCCGTTTGTAATCAGTGAGTCAAAAAACACAAGAGAAGAAGTTCGCCTGTGTCATCGTTTTCTTGATTTGCGCAACCCTGCGGTAAAGGACAACATTTTACTGCGTGCGAAGATAATCAGTTTTTTGCGGACAAAAATGCAGGCGCTGGGATTTACGGAGTTTCAAACGCCGATTCTAACTTCGTCATCACCAGAGGGAGCGAGAGATTACCTTGTTCCCAGCCGCAAACACCACGGCAAATTTTACGCACTTCCGCAAGCGCCGCAAATTTTCAAGCAGCTCTTAATGGTCTCCGGGTTTGATCGCTATTTCCAAATTGCCCCTTGTTTTCGTGACGAAGATTCCCGTGCCGATCGCTCTCCGGGAGAATTTTATCAGCTTGATTTTGAAATGGCATTTGTGGAACAAGAAGATGTTCTTCAAACCGCCGAAGCTGTGATGTATGATACGTTTAAAACATTTTCAGATAAACCTGTAAGTACTGTGCCGTTTCGCCGCATTCCTTATGCGGAGGTTATGTTAAAATACGGAACGGATAAACCCGATCTTCGCAATCCGCTGATCATCAAAGACTTAACTGAGTTTTTCGCTGATGTCGAATTCGCTCCGTTTAAAAACATCCCGGTTAGAGGCATTGTGGCAGCGGCGGCACTCCAACCCAAATCTTTTTATGAAAGAATGTTGATCTACGCCACAGAGATTGGCATGAAAGGACTGGGTTACATTTCTGTTTTAACAGATGGTTCACTAAAAGGCCCTATTGTCAAATTTCTTTCGGAAGAAAAACAGGCGGCTCTAAAAAAAGATCTGTCCTTAAAAATCAATGATACATTGTTTTTTATCGCAGACACTCCCGGCACGGTGGACAATTTGGCGGGGCAGATACGCACAGCTCTTGGGACTCATCTAAATCTTATCAACAAAAACAGTTTTGAATTTTGTTTTATCGTAGATTATCCAATGTACGGCTTAAACGATGAAACAGGCGTTGTCGAATTTACGCATAACCCATTTTCGATGCCGCAGGGAGGCCTCGAAGCTCTTGAAACAAAAAATCCGTTGGACATTCTCGCTTGGCAATACGACATTGTTTGTAACGGCATTGAACTTTCGTCAGGAGCGGTGCGAAACCATTTGCCCGAAGTAATGACAAAAGCATTTGAAATCGCAGGTTATACACAGGCAGACATCGAAAAAAAATTCCCGGCGCTCTTTAACGCTTTTCACTACGGCGCTCCGCCTCATGCAGGAATGGCTCCGGGTATCGACCGCATTGTAATGCTGCTCGCCAACGAAGAAAACATACGTGAAGTTACTGCCTTCCCGATGAACTCAAGCGCTCAGGATTTGTTGATGGAAGCTCCATGCGAAGTCACAGAACAGCAACTGCGTGAGGTACATATCAGAATAAGGCAGAAAAATTGATAGCGACTGTACAGCGCAAATTTATCGTATCAACCTAAGGAGAAAAACATGAAAGATATTCCAGCATTTTTTGGCAGCATGGTTTTTAACGACACTGTTATGAAAAATCGTCTCCCCGCAGATATTTATAAAACCTTAAAAGAGACAATGAACGAGGGAACTCATCTTAAATTAGATATTGCCAAT
>WQWD01000370.1 GCA_009785545.1 Treponema sp.
ATCGTAGAACCATCCTTAGCCGCAACAATCACAAACGACAAGTTTGTTGTTGACACCGCAACGGAAGCAGCCCAAAAATGTCTCTTTGTTTTAAGAGACGATGAAAAAAGACTGCCTGTCAAATCGGAAGAAAAAATTCTTCTTGTAGAGCAGATATACCATACGCATTGGGAAGCAAATAATTTTTATTGTCATCCGGGAATGTTATGGGAAGAAATGTGCGAACTTTCAGATAATATAGCTTCCGTCGAGATTTCAACAACACCTTCGGATACAGACAAAGACAGAGTTCGCTCAAGACTTGGCGAAGCGGATACAATTGTGTTTACAAATTATTACAACCACAAAAGCCCGTCAAATTACAATGACTTTATTATGGAACTTCACAACATGGGGAAAAAAGTTATTCTTGTAAGCAACACTGTTTACGAGCTGACTAACCCTCCGAAAATTTCTACGGTAATTGTGGTTGGCACGCCGGCAGGACGTGAAAATCTAAGAGCCACAGCACAGTTACTCTACGGGAAAATTGAATCGACGGGACGGTTGCCTCTAAAGGAAACTGCAAAAAGGTAAGCAAAAATTCAAAAGCTATGCGTAAATTTACTCCGCCAGCTCCACTGCAAGGCAGTTAACATACAATGACGGTAGAGTTTCGGGTAACTTCACTGTCAATACGCCGTAGTTTTGATTGAAGGGAACTTGTCCGCTGCCCAAAAGTGTAACCGATACAATTTTTTCATCGAGGGTAAAACTTCGTATTACCGTTATGCGATTTTCTGGCGCTTTCATCATAAAGGCGTAAACCGTTTTAGTTCCCGATTTGTCTTTTGCGGTAAAACGAAAATCTGTTTCTGTCCAATTCACCGCTTCTTCTTTGAATCCGTCAAGATGAACGGACGAAAAACCTTCACCAAAAATCCGCCAAGGGCGTGTTTTGTAAATTCCTTCGCCGCAGATTGATGTCCATGCGCTTAATTCCCGCAAAATGTAAGATGCTTCGTCGTCGATAGAACCGTCGGGACGCTGGAGAACATTAAGAAGCATTGTTCCGTTTTTAGAAACAATGTCAACGAACATTTCGATGATATGCCCCGGACGTTTGTACTGCTGCTTTGCGTCATAGAACCAATTCCCGATACAAGTATCGGTATGCCAAGGGCGTGAGCTTATTTCCGGGAGCTGGCTTTTTTCAATATCTAAAATCCCAACAGAGTAAATCTTTTCTCTGCGATCTTTTTGTAAATAAACCGCATTGTTTTTACCGTATTTTTCGATTGACTTATTGTAAAGATAAGAAACAGCTTCAAGACCGTACCGGTAGGCAGGGTCGGTGTCCTCTGCAGCATAAACGTGATGCGAAACTTCTCCGCCGTAACCAAAAGGAAGCCCTCCATCAGTGTAGAGTAATTCCGGTTTGTAAAGATCGATTAACTCTTTCATAACTGAAAGCCAATAAGCGTGATGTTTGGGATTATCTGTATACCACCATGACACTTTGTCTGTAAAACCGCCGGGAACAACATACTCAAAATTGTCCATGTAAAAATCTTTGTACAACGGATCATTGCCGTCGTAGGGAACTCCTGCGTAAGCACCGTATTTGTCAGCTCCTTTGTTAACCGCCCACCAAGAGAAAGTCGCTCCTAAATGTTCGGTAAGCCCAAAGGGAAGCCCGTGCCTGTCAGCCGCTTTTTTCCATTCACCGCAGATGTCCCTTTGAGGGCCAACTTGCATCGAATTAAAACGATTAAGTTTAGAAGGGTAGTTAAAAAAATGATCGTGGTGCATTGCTTGCGCCACCAAATAACGAGCGCCCGCTTTTACATATAAATCGATTAATTCTTCGGGGTTAAATTTGTCCGCTTTCCAGAGATTGATAATATCCTTATAACCAAATTTTGACGGGTGCCCATAATGCCGAAGATGATAAAGATATTGAGGAGTTCCTTCTATATACATATTCCTAGCATACCAATCCCCTGCCATCGGCACACTCTGCGGCCCCCAATGACTCCATATACCAAGTTTCGCATCACGAAACCAATCGGGACATTCATAAGTTCTAAGCGATTCAAAAGAAGCGGAAAATGTTTTTGCACTCATACTATGAGTTTAACTCTATTCTTTTTTAAATTCCATAGGAGTTTTCCCAAAATATTTTTTAAACAAAGCGCTAAAATATTGGGGATCAGTAAAGCCAACCTTTTCCGCCAATTCCCATGTTTTTATGTCTGACTGCTTTAACATAAGCATTGCGTGTTCAAGCCTGATTCTGGTAAGACAATCTTTGAATTTTAAACCGGAATTTTTCTTAAAATACACGCTGAAATAATACGGATTCATTTTTGCTTTGTTCGCCATTGCATCAAGACTTATATCCTGTGAAAAATTATTGTTCATAAAAATAATGATTTCTTTTATCACCTGATTGTTCTGGCATTGTATCAGATCATTGATAATGGCTTTTCCCTGTTTCTGCCTTAATATAAGGTTGTCTTTTTCCATTCTGTTAACTTTAGCCACAGCTTCATTAGCTGTGGTTTCGGTTTCAATTTGATCGATAGCGTCTTTTATCACAGTCTCTAATTTTTCTTTGTTAACAGGTTTGATCAGATAATTAAACGC
>WQWD01000371.1 GCA_009785545.1 Treponema sp.
ATTATTCAATTTCAATATACCACCAAGCACGCCGAAAATTTTGGATATATTCTCACAATATATTTTTATATTGTCACAATATATTTTTATATTGTCACAATATATCTGTATATTCTCACAATATAAATGAAAATTACGAAATGCGATATTCAAGCCTTTTACTTGGGTTGCAAGCACCTCAAATGTTATCTTATATAATCTGGTTTTATAAAAACATGAAAAAACCAAAAAAAAAAAAATCCCCTTGACAAATATGCAAAATTAATATATATTATATTTGACCGCATATAATATATAAAAAAAGGGGGATTTAGCGATATTATACCACGAAGAAGACGAAAATGCAAAAAAAGCAAAAGAAGCTTATGCTGAACGCCATATGGAGATTGAATCCATGAGAGATGCACAAGAAAATGTACAAGAAATTCCTTATGAGGATGAAATATCCAAGAAGTACATCACTAATTACCGCGTAGGCAAATCAAGCGGAAAAGTACAGGGAATTTACGTAGAAGAGCAGATACAAGTTGTAACAAAAATAAATCAAAGACATTTCGGAAAGGGGACATTTTACATGCAAGCTCTCAGTCTGGACAGGCTGATAATTGAAAAAAAGTATAATTTTGTTGAATTAAGAACACTCATTGCGCTTAAAGCGAGGTTAGATTTTAATAATCGAATTAAAAATTTCAAGCAATCAGACATAGCAAAAGAAATTGGCTCTAGTCAACCAAACGTATCTAAAGCCCTCAAACGTCTTTTGGAAGATAACATAATCCTTAAAGACGGATTAGATTACTATTTTTCCGATGTGTATATCAAAGGCTCTGGTGATGAAAACTCCAGTAAAAAAGAAAAAAGAAGAAAAAATTGAAGTTTAAGGTTTTGATTTTGACTTTAATCTCTTTTTAAAGTGGCGGGCTTTAGCCCGCCTTCCGCTTTTGCTCTTGCTCTTAAGGTTTTGATTTTGACTTTAATCTCTTTTTAAAACAGTGAGTTTCAATCTACCTTTTGCTTTCATCAACAAAAAAAGGCGGGCTAAAGCCTACCTTTTCTCGACAATCCGTCATCCATATCACAAATCGTCTACTATTCACACCACTTAAAAAATTTAGACAATCGGATATAGCAAAAGAGATTTATTCCAGTCAACCAAATGTGTCTCAAGCTATTAAGAGCCTTATAGAAGATAATGTAATTTTTAAAGATAGGTTTGATTATTATTTTTCTGACCAATACATCAGATTTTGAAACAGAAAGGCGGATTTTATCCGCCTTTTTTATTGTTCTCCTATTTTTTGATTGGCTTTGTTTGTGAAAAACTTAAAACTGCTTCTTCCGAAGCTTTTACTCCAAGACCTTGTCTGAAATTTTCATCTATTTTATCATCACTTCCATCATCAGCCCAAATTATGGTGGTTTCGACTTTTTTATCTTTAAATTTGAATGTTGCAATTAAATCTTCAATTCCGCCGCGACCCAATCTTGTATTATACTTCCATTCTCCTTTTCCAGCATAGCGGGGATTGATTTGATATACTCCTCTTGCTACTCGTCTTATAGCTCGAGATTTTACGAGTTCTCTCAATCCTCTTTTGTACATATCGTTGCCCCAATTTAATGTTTTCATTATATCATCGCACCAAGGTTTTCCGGTATTTACAAGCTGTGCATTTTCGAGGTCATCTGCATTGCAATAAGTCATTCTGATTGCTAATTGCAGAAAAAGCCCTCGATATGCAATTGGTACGCCATGAAATTCAGACCACATATTAGTATAAATTTTTATGTAGTCCGGTTCATCGTTTCGAGATATTGTAGTCCTTTTTTCAACTTTACTGACAGTTTCATTTCCTTCTTCGTCAATTCTGGTGTTTGTTTCCTTGATTGTAACGAATTTCAAATCTTTTGGCATTTCAATCATCTCCTGCACGTTATGGTGTAATATATATTACACCATAATTAACAAAATGTCAATATAAAGTTTAATGTGTATTACACTTGAAGATTTCATGATTTTTTTTCAATGTATTTTTCTTACATTTTTATTACATATTTTGACTTTTAAAATCTGCTGGAAAAAAAAGAAAGTGGAATGTGAGTACACGATAGGTGTAATGGGAGTCACCCGAAAGTGTAATGGGATTACACTTTCCATCTTTTAACAACTCAGTAACAATCATAGCTTATACGCTTCGATTCTCTTTTAGCCCTTATTGTGTTTTCTTTTTTTTTTTTATATATTTCTAATAATTTCAGATAGGTATGGCAGGTGTAATTAACGTCATAGAAAGTGTAATGGCATTCATCCGTTAAGCTAATCGCTGAAATGTTTTTTTTTCGATAAATAAATCATAAATATCTCTATATCATCTTGTAATTGCCGTAATTTGATTTTTTTCGCTCTTTATGCAAAATCCTATGGCTAAAATTTTAAAGCCAATTTTGGTTAAATAATTACGTTTTAGAATGGGTGGTCTTTAAACGGCGGGCTTTAGCCCGCCTTCCGCTCTTGCTCTTGTCTTTTGACCTTGTCTTTTGCTCTTGTCTTTTGACCTTGTCTTTTGCTTTTGACCTTGTCTTTTGCTCTTGCTCTTTATCAAAA
>WQWD01000372.1 GCA_009785545.1 Treponema sp.
GTGGCCTTCGATAACTGCTCTTAATCCTTCGGCAAAAGCGTGGTAATCAAATTCGATGTCAAACGCAGTTAAGTTAAAATTGATTCCTATAGCCATGCCAAAAGCATAACTTACACGAGCTCTTTCTTCGGCGTTCCTGATATCTTCCTGAATGCCCCCTGCATATAATGCAAAAACCGCAAAAAACAAGCATAAAAAAGCAATAATTTTTTTCATAATTTTCTCCTGTTACAGGGAAGTCCCCTGATGATTTTCTCTTTGTTCAGTATACCAGCAAATGGGAAATGATTGCTAGATGTTTTATGCGTGAGTCTATTCGGCTTAATATAGAATAAGTCTCAAGGGTTTAAAATATAGATGGTCAAGTAATAAAAGACACTTTAGGTAAAAATACCAAGCTTTTAAGAGCAAAAAGGAGGCTTTCACAAGCCGATTTTGCTTAAAAGCAGACATTTCCATTACTTTTTTGAGTAATATTGAACGAAGAATCAAATATCCTCAACCAGATATGCTTTCAAAAATAGCGACTGCTCTTGGCGTAGATATAAATGAACTGTTTGTTGCAGAGCTTGTTTCCGTTAATGGCGATAAACTGTTTAACCATTTTTCTGAGGATATTACCCAAAATGTTAATAAAGCCATGGAAGAAGTTATTAAGCGATATATGGGTAAGGAAAAATCTATCAAATTTGCCTTAAAAATCAATTTGATAAAACCAATCTGTTGTTAATTATCATTAGTTTAATATAAATACTTGTAGAAAAACAAAAAATATACGATAAAGTAATTTATGGGACAAAGCCAGAACACATTACCAAGACAAACTCATTCTGTAGCAGTTACCAGATTGCCGGGTAATTTTACTATTCCGGTATCATATAATATTGCATACTCTTACCGTACTGATAAACCCGATCCATTAATAGTAAATATTCCCCAGAATATTGAAAATTTGCGTACAAGCAATCCGGATGAATATATACGGCAAACTGTTTATTTGATTAATTCAAATTCAAAAAACGACTTTGAAAAAGTTAAAAAAGCACATGACTTGGTTGCTCTTGTTTTAAGTTATGATGCCGAAAGTTACTGGGCAAAAACAACTCCCAACCAAGGTTATCAAAATGTATTAAAAACCGGCCTTTCTGTTTGCGCCGGATATGCAAATGTATTTAAAAGATTTTGTGATGAACTGAAAATCCCCTGTATCGTTGTTAGTGGTTATGCACGCAGTGTAGGCGTATCCCCCACAGCTGTCGATAAACCGAACAAACCAAATCATGCTTGGAACATTGTAACAATCAATGGCGTAAATTATTTTGTAGAATGTACTTGGGATTCAGGTTATATGGAGGGCAAAATATCAAAAAAGCGATACCAAACGGATTATCTATTTATTAAACCGAAATATTTAATCTACTCTCATTTCCCAACAAATGCCAGTCACCAATTACTTGCATCGCCCATGAGTGAAGCACAATTTAGCGTATTACCTCCGTTAAAACCAAAGTTTTTTTATTTAGTAGATAACCCTTCAATTAGCTTAAGAAAAAAAATAAATGTAAGCAATAAGATGGCTTTTGAATATACATTAAAAGATGGTTATTATCTTTTTTATACTATTAACGAAATGAAAAACGACAAGGAAATAAAGCTAGAAAACAGGATTTTTGTTCAATCGAAAGGTTCAAGGCATATAGCTCATTTCAGTTTTCCTTCGGCTGGTCAATACAAGATTAATATTTTTTGGAGAGAAATAAATGCTTCTGAGGGGTTCGGCTGCGGCGAATTTATTATTAAAGCGACATCTGCCAACAAGCAAGAGTTTCCAATAACCAATTATAATTCAACCGCAAAAAACCTAGAGATAAAAAGCCCGATAGAAATGCCGCTAAGAAGAAGAAGATCATATTCATTCCGTATAAAAGTTGAAAATAAAAATCGTGCTGCAATTATTCATGGAAATACTTTTATACAATTGACAAAAAAAACTGATGGAACTTTCTACAAAGATTTCCTTATTCCGAATAATATTAGCGAGTTATTACTTGGTATAGCGGATGCTGGTAAAAATTCATATGAGATTATTGCAAGATATCGAGTGGAATAGGAATCGAGCGTGTCTTAAAAAATGTGTAAATGACCATTAAGATGGTAGAAATACCAGAGGAGAAAACATGGTCATGGCACGAAAGAAAAAAGAGAAAGAAAAGGACATCCTGGATCAGCTTCTTGACAACATCAATTTCAAGGGGCTGACACAGGATGAGGTAGTCGGGCAAGACGGGCTTATCAAGCAGTTAACCGGAAAGATTCTACAAAGAGCCCTTGAAGCGGAAATGACGGAGCATTTGGGGTATGAGAAGAATTCCAATGCCGGAGACAACAGCGGTAACAGCCGGAACGGACATGCGGAAAAAACAATTCTTTTGGAAAATCAGGAAACAACGATAGAAGTTCCGCGGGATCGTAACAGCACATTTGAACCAATAATTGTTCCCAAGCATGAAAAAAGAACACCATTATTTAACGACCAAATAATATCAATGTACTCATTTGGGATGAGTGACCGGGATATAAAATCA
>WQWD01000373.1 GCA_009785545.1 Treponema sp.
TGAGTTCGACTATTACAGCGGGCAAGGCGAAAAGACTCACCGCCGCATTGAGCCGTTTCAATTGTGGTTTAAGTCCAGGGCGTGGTATATCAAAGGATTCTGTTTGACCCGGCAAGATGTGAGGCTGTTCAAGCTGACGCGGGCACAAAATCTGGTTGTGACAAACGCGCATTTTTCAGCACGGGATTTACTTGCAATCCCGCCCAAGCCTGGCTCGACAGAACGTCAAAAGCCTGATGTGACGCTGAAGATGAAAATCGCCCCGGAGATGACGTATCGCGTGTTTGACGAATTCGGAGAGGATATGGCGAAGCGTCAGCCGGACGGGGGATATATAGCCACAATGACATTGCCAGAGGACGAGTGGATGTACGGTTTTTTGCTGTCGTTCGGTGAGCACATCGAGATTCTGGAGCCGGAGCATGTGCGGGAGAGTGTGCGGGAAAAAGCGCAAAAAATCGTGAAAAAGTATTTATAATATGACGCACTGTTGTCAGGTTTTCTATGCTACTATACTTGGAGAGAACAAAATTTTACTCGTTGGAGGAATATAGCTATGGAGAATGTTAAGGAATGTCAAAGTTGTGCTATGCAGATGAAAGAAGTCAAGGACTTCGGCACGGAAAAAAACGGAAACGCAAGCGCGGATTATTGCTGTCATTGCTATAAAGGTGGTGATTTTACGTGGAAACCGACTTTTGAAGAGTTCTTTGAAGGCAACATCGAGTTTTGGGAAAAAGGAGGAAACGAGAGTGATGCCGAATTTCGGGCGCGCGTCAGAGAAGAACTTTCAAATTTGAAGCGTTGGAAAACTGCGTAGAGCAAACGTATCCTGGCAAGGAAAAACAATCATTCTGCCTTGCCGGGATATTCCCGCTTTGTTAAATGGAGGAACAAGGTGAGTCAACTCGATTTAGCGGATATTTGTAACCACTTAAAAGCGGCGGTTATACCGCACACACCGGAGGATTTTATTATCGCTGAAGCATTTAAGTTAGGCTTGCCTGACGATGAGTTAGAGGCAGGGATAGATGCGTTTCGGTCTTTTTTGCATCAACTTTACAATGTTATAGCCAATAGCAAGGACAGATTTGACGTAAAAACAGGAAAAAAAGACGGAACATTTCCCGCACGTTTTCCAATAATAGAAGATTTGGGTGCAATTTTGTTTCAAATTGGTTTTCACGGTAAACTTGAAACAGAGCCGAGAAACGAACTGATTGTTTACGGCGAAGATATGTGCCATGTTTCCAAAATGCAAAAATATAAGCATTTAAGCAAAATGCCGAAAAAGCGTAAATTGGAACTGTTCGATTTCTTGTCAGACTTGGGTTTTTATTTTGAAGATGCCGATTTTTCTAATGATATTGATTTCTCGAACATTGGTATATTTTATGTTCAATATGAAAACGACGATTCAGTGCTTACAGGCTTGAAATTGATGGCTTTAGCACAAGCCAATGTAAAGGCTAAATACGACCGATATTCTACCATACTCATGCGCGGGGATTTTTATCCTCTTGCAAATGCAAAGCCAAAGTCGCCACTTGTCAATATCGTTGAATATGTCAATACACAGCCGCATGAAATAAAAGAATGGGTTATTGGCTTAGATGAACTATTAGTCCAAAGCTGCAAAATTGACGGTGAGGTTAGATATTCTTTGTGCGACGGCATTTTTACCTACACATCACGGAAAACAAAAAAAGCTGTATGCAAGATCGACCTGAAAGCAAAAAATAGCTCTGTAATCCTTAATGTAAGCAATTTTGTAAATTTAAACAATATATTAAATGAATTTACTGAGAATATGCTTAATATTATGAGGAGCAAAAATAGATGGTGTCGATTTTGCTCAGAGCGCAATAACCCGGTATTTGTAAAATGTGTGCACGGGGGAGAGCCGTACAAATTTTCGTATAATGGCGAGGATTTTGAACTCTGTCGATTTACGGGCTTTGAGTTTCCGTTAAATAACACAGAGGAGCGCAATATACTTCGGCAATGGATTGAATTAGAGCTTGCTCGGGACAACTAGTCGCAAAAATAAACCAGATAAAATATGGCGGCAGGGCAATATGTGGGTTAAAAAGCCCTTATTTCTATTGTTTTTCGCTTGTTGTACAATGGAAACCATTGTCATATTAAATGTACTATAATAGAGAAAAATTTATGGAGGGATTTCTAAATGCAAAATTATGAAAATGCAATAAACATCATGGCCGAGCGTTTTGGCAAAGACAGCCTTATCGCAATTGCTACAACAGACGGTGAGCGTCTATATAATCGTATAGTAGACGCTTACTACGAAAACGGTGCATTTTATATCAGCACACACGCGCTCTCAAACAAAGTGAAACAAATAGAAGCAAATTCAGAAGTCGCCGTCTGCGCTGTTGATTGGTTCAGCGGACACGGTGTGGGGAAGAACCTCGGTTGGGTGTTAGCGCCGCAAAACGCTGAAATCAGGTCAAAACTTCGGGAAGCGTTCGTGTGGTATGACGACGTGACCAATGAGCAGGACAAGAATTGTTGTATTCTTGAGATTCGTCTTACAGACGGTATGTTGATAAA
>WQWD01000374.1 GCA_009785545.1 Treponema sp.
CGAAAAATTGATTCAAAACAGCATGATATACAGAACCTGCGATATTATCCATAAGGCAAGTTTCGATCCGTGTGTTTTGCAGCTTAAAGACACGTTTAAAAAGCCAGTATAATGAACAATTATACCAATCTTGCATTGATGTTGGCGAAACTCTCGGCAAAGTCGGCTTTGCCAGCAAAGCAGTTTTATCAGGTTTTCTGAAAATTGAATCTATATAGTTTTTTGTGTTATCATATTTATATATATCTTCGTTTATACCCGTTTTTTTATTTTGGCTAAAAATATTTTCACGGCGGTTTTTCCATTCTAAAAAACCGTCTATTTGTTTTTCATGAACAAATTCAAGTGTATCTGTTTCGTTTGCGCAAAATTCGCTTTCCTGTTTGTAATGGTCGTGTGAGAAAAAATCTTTGTATTCGGGATCATTTGCCCGGCGATTTTTTGGAGAGAGCGGGGCGTTTATTTTTGAGTGCGGTATCGAATAGCCGGAAAATGTTTGTTCGCTGCAGAAAAAAGCCGATCTTTTTTGTGAATTGAATTTATGAAGATTGATAAAAGCGTCTGACGCATCTTCATCTTTTATGCCAAGTTCTTCACGTTTTTTTTCCGGCAAAAAAGACAAGCTTGTATATACAACAGAGAGTATTTCATGCTGTGCGCCCAGTATGATGTGGTAATCGTACGGCACGGAAGCTGCGGTCTTGTAAGGCAGAATTGTTACGCCGCCTGTTTTTGACTGGGCAAGGTAATTGGTTTCTTTTAAATGCTCCGCAATAAACAATAAAGGATCAACTAAAACAGCTTTTGGGAAATCCTTTTCAAGTTGTATTAAATCTGTCAGCTCCGCTACACATCTTGCCATGATAAGGTTGGTTTCGTCAGAACATTTGTCAATGTCAAGGAAAAATATTTCTCTAAAGCTAAAATAAGAAATGCGAAGTTCGGCAAAAGTAAGACAGGAGTGAAGCGAAGTTAAATGTTTTTTTAGTTTAAAAAAATAATTTTTTACTTCGTTTGAAGGATCATCTACAGGATTTGTAAATGCGTCTTCCCAAATATTAATTTGTTTTTTGGGCTCGGTTTCTGTCCATGAATAAAGGCAATTATTTGCGATTCCAAAGTCAATCAGAGCTGAGTTTAGCTCAGGATGTTTCCACGGCAGATTATTGTTCATCAGCAAAGCAACAACCGATGTAAAAGAAAATACATTAGTTTTGCACTCAAACACAGATTGAAAAAAACGCCCTGCCGGATAATCGGCGAGAGGTTTTCCCATACGTTTTACAAACGGGATATTTCTGTTTGCGAATTCCCTCATAACGTAAGGTTCGTAATTTTCCGAATCAGGAATGCAAACAACGACACTGTCCCAATCAATATCATGTTTTTCATGAAGCTGGCGAATGAAAAGAGAGGCTTCGGTTATTTCGCTGCGGGAATTTGTATAGTAAAAAGTATCTGTGTTAAATGGTTTTGTGTTTTCACAGCCTGCCGAAGACGCACTGATGAGAGTTACATTATTTGCGGTTGTCAGAAGTTCCCTGTATTCACGGAAATCGGAAAGTGCTTCCGGGAAGAAGATAAAACATTTCATTCCGTTGTCGTTGAAGGGCGGCGTTTCCCATGCCGGTTCAAACAACGAATACTCCTTCATAAAAAGCGCATAACGGCTGGTTAAGGTATAAAGGTCTTTGTCGTCATCTTCAAATCGGGAAGTGAGCTTGTCTGTTTCCGTGTCAAGGATTTTATCTATCGAAGTATTTGTTTTTTTGTTAAACCACGAACCGAGCTGCGGCAAAATGCCTGTCAGCCACGGTACAAATTGCGCTGATTGCCCTGCCCACTGTGTTTTTATCAATGAAGAAAAAAGCGGCTCTTTATTTTGGCGTACAGCATCGGCATTTTCTTTGATAAAAGAGCTGACATATATTTTTCTGAGCGAAGACGGAATGCTTTTTTTGTCTTGTACTTTGGATTTTACCGCGCTTTGTTTAAATTTATCCCATGCCATAAATTTATTCATGGCGATAGTGCCGCCGCCTCTTAGCCGCAACAGATGATCCGCCCAACGGGAAACCGCTATATCAGTGGGAAAAACAAATAAAACATTCGGAGTATCGATATTATTGTAAAGCGCAGCTTCGGCATGGTTCATTAAAATTAGTTTAAATTATGATTTGTTTTTTGTCAAATTAGCGGCGTATCACAAAAAAGGGGCTGCCGTAGTGTTCTGTCTTATTCGGTTAGTGGAATAAGACAGATCACTTGACAACCCTTTTTTTGTTCATTTTATGGACAGAACACTAGTCCGGGATACGGAACACAAAAGCCGTTGCCAGATTTTGCGGGCCTGGAGCGCCGCTCGTTAAAGATACTGTTCTTGTGTTACCTGTGCCGGATACAGCGTTTCCGTTAGCGGTCATATTTTGCACATAGGGGATAAAACCCTCGTTAAGGGTATAAGTAACCAGCTTGGTTATACTGGTAACCCCCTGACCTTCCGGTACAGGATTGGGAGATGCACTGGTAGCTTCAATCGTAAAGGTTCCCACTGTTACACCGTTCACAACAA
>WQWD01000375.1 GCA_009785545.1 Treponema sp.
CAGGAAACATAGTCAAGCCCAACATCCATGCAAAAGCGGACATTGTCGGGGTTTGCGCCGTGTTCGCCGCAAAGACCGATGAACAGGTCGGGGCGTGTCAGGCGGCCACGGTGTGTCGCTATGGAGATAAGTTCCTTTACTCTATTGTCAAGCGTACTGAATGGGTTGCCGTTGATAAGGTCGAATAAAGTGTAATCCGGCATGAACGCCGTAAAATCATCTCTTGAAATACCAAGTGTTGTCTGAGTTAAATCGTTTGTCCCAAAACTAAAGAACCTGCCGTATTTGGCAATTTCTCCCGCTCCTAAAGCGGCGGCGGGAAGTTCTATCATGGTGCCAATTTTGTAATCTACCTCTTTGGCTTTCATTTCTTTTCGCAAAGCTTCTTCGATGTCAACAATGCCAAGATAATTGGAACCTTCGATTTTTTTGCCGTAAGCGATAAGCTTTAACTCTGATTCGTTCATAATGATGGGAACCATGATTTCCGGCTGGGCATCGATTTTTTCAGAGCGTAATTTGTACGCCGCCTGGAAAATAGCTTTTACCTGCATTGCGTAGATTTCCGGATAAGAAACAGCAATACGGCAGCCTCGGTGTCCAAGCATTGGGTTAAATTCATGCAATGCGTCAATACGAGCGACAATATCAGCTTTGGAGAGTTTTGCCTTTTTAACTTTTGTAACATGGTCAATATACGAAGCCAACTCGTCGGGATTGTGAGGCATAAATTCATGCAATGGAGAATCAAGCAAACGAATGGTTACTTCCTTGCCTGCCATCACTTTCATTATGCCGTAAAAATCATCACGCTGCATAACTTGAAGCTTATCAAGTGCTTTTTGACGTTCTTTTTTGTCATCCGAAAGCAACATATCACGAAAAACATTGATTCTGTCCGCCTTAAAGAACATATGCTCAGTGCGGCACAGTCCAACACCATCTGCGCCAAAGCTTAACGCAAGCTGAGCATCTTTCGGAGTATCAGCATTACAGCGAATATGGAATTTTTTCAGGAAACTCTTTGACATATCGATAAATTCGAGTAATCCCGATTCTTTTGGGTTGGGCTCGATTAAGTCGGCTACCCCCAAGTATATCGAGGATTCTCCATAAAAAGGAACATCAAGAGTTATGTAGTCGCCTTCGGAAAAAGTAAACTCACCCACAGTTGCCTTTTTACCTTTGATTTTAAGGATTGGAGACACAAGCGAAACTTTTCCGTACTGACGCGCTACTACCGATGCGTGGGCAGAATAACCGCCTTCGGCAGTTAAAACACCTGTACTGACTTCGATGGCTTTTACGTCTTCGGCAAATGATGATTCCAGAACAAGAATAGAACGCCCATCTTCACCTTTTTGGGCGGCAAGTCTTTTTGCTTCCAAAAGAGCAACTGTACTAAAATATACACGGCCTATCGCAGCACCTGGTGCTCCGGCGATACCGCCCTTCCAGGATTTCAACCCCTTGACGCTCGACGAATTGATAACAGGATGGAGAATTTCATTAAGCCTGATTGGATCGATTGTTTTGACAACATAAGTTGAATCAACTAATTTACGCTGCTTCAGATCAAGCATCAGTTTTAAATCTGCCTGAGTAGATTTTTGATCTACCAACCTCTGCTCGATCAGCCACAATTTTCCGTTCTCTACTGTAAAACGAATCTGGCGTATTTCCTTAAACTTGTCTTCTAAAGTCCAGGCGATTTTTTCCAGTTGTTTAAGATGAGTAGATTCAATATTGTTTATCTCATGTCCTGTAGCGTCGATTTCGTTGAACTTGCCTGTGTAAAAGTGACCTTGCAATTTTTTGTTCCCTGTCACTACATTACGGCTGTAAAAATTTCCAGAACAGGAATCCTTGCCGTAATTACCGTAAACCATCGGTTGAATTAAAAGAGCAGTATCATTTTCGTTTTGCTCATCAATTTTTAACATTCGGGAAATTTCGCTTAAAGTTAACATGAGCTGGCTTTCCGCATCATCAAAAAAGCCTCTTGGAAAATACCTGTCGTACTCGTCCATGTATTCTACGGCTGACTTTTTCTTTGGCAGCGGAGTATTGTCTTCTTCGCCATGAAGTTCATTTGACGGCCGTTTAAAACCAAGTATACGCCTTAAAAGTTTTATGCGTTCGGCAATTTCTTCTTTCTCTCTTGGCTTGTCTTCGAGTTCTTTTATTCTTTCTTCAATCATCATCATGCCGTGAATGAGGAATAAAACTTCGTTTGTTGCAAAATCCGCACCAACCCAATTTGCAAAACCATCTATCGTAGGTCTTACCAAGCCAAAGTTATGCAATGTCGGATAAGAGGTGATCGCAAGGTTCGAAGATATAACTACTTTAAGCAGCAATGGGTTTTCGCTGTCTCCGTAGGTTTTGCCGACAAGTTTTGCACATTTTCCCAAAAGACCCAAAACATCTTTTGTGATTGCTTTATGATCGATATCCGAAGCAAGTTCTGTGTCGAGGATCATACCCGGCAAGATAGGAAATCCCAATTCAGCGAACTCGTTTGCTTGGCGTCCGCGAATACCCAACAACTCCGGTTTTACTTTCTGAG
>WQWD01000376.1 GCA_009785545.1 Treponema sp.
CATTGAATTAGACAAATATGTTTTTTAAATCATCCGATGAAGTGTTTGAGTGGCTGTCGAGTTTTATCAATCTTGAACGGGGACAGACACCAAAAAGTTTTAAGCTGGAACGCATGGAAATACTCGCCACGCTCGCCGATCATCCCGAAAAATGCGTTCCTTCAATTCATGTTGCGGGATCAAAAGGCAAAGGCTCTGTTACGGGTATGTTAGCAGCTATTTTGACTGCTGCAGGTTATCGTGTTGGGCGTTATATGTCACCTCACGTTGTTGATATACGTGAACGATTATGCCTTGGAGATTCGTACTTTGACGAAGATGTTTACCTCTCCGCAGGTAACGAACTGCATACTGTTATAGAGGAACGCCTCGTCACTTTGGCAAACACAAATTCGGCGGCAGCAGCGCTTTTTAACCCTGCCTCTCCCGAAGGCTGCGAGCCGACTTTTTGGGAACTGTTAACACTTTTATTTTTTCTTTGCGTGCGTAAGGCAAAGTGCGATGTAATGGTTGTAGAAACGGGCATGGGCGGCCGCCTCGATTCAACCAATGTGCTCGATCCGCTGGTCAGCGTAATAACATTAATTGAATTGGAACACACCGCCATATTAGGAAAAACGATAACAGCAATCGCAGGAGAAAAAGCGGGAATTATAAAAACAAATAAACCTCTTGTTTTGGCAAAACAACGTGATGAAGCTCTTGCGGTTTTTCAGGAAAAAACACAGGAAAAAAACAGTCAAATGTTTTATTTCCCTAAAATCGCCGAACTTACAAACATAAATATCACTCCGCATGGTACAGAATTTACTCTTACACAAAAAGATTCTTCCTTCCTTTCTGATACTGCATTTTCAAAATTTTCGATCCCTCTGCCCGGAAAAGTGCAGGCGGAAAATGCCGCTCTTGCTATTGCTGCTGTGAAGATTGCGTTTCCGCAAACAAGTGAAGAAGTTATTCGCAAAGGTTTGGCAAACTTAAAAATTCCCGGACGTTTTGAAAAAATAATGGAACAACCGCCATTTATAATTGACGGCGCTCACACACCCGAAAGCCTCGCCTTATGTGTAGAAACATTTTGCTCGCTCTACGGGGAAGGCGGTATTTTGCTTTTTAGTTGTGCCTCAGACAAGGATTACGCCGCAATGGCGAAAATTGCTCATTCCCATTTTTCAAAAATCATCATCACAACTCCGGGAACGTTTAAAACAAGTTACCCTGAAAAAATTTATGAAACGTTTGTTGAAATTGCCGGAAACGAAAAAACAGTGCTGGTTTTGGATACGCAAGAATCGGTCAGGCAGGCGATGAAATTTGCAAAAGCCTCACACGCAGACACAGGGGTGCAGGCTGAGTTGCAAGGTGAAGGATGTGAGAATTATCTTCCCTTGCTGGGAACCGGGTCGTTTTATTTGATTGCGGAGATCAGGAAATGTTTGTTATAGAGAAAGATTTGGCTGTGCAGGTGGAAGCTGCCAAATCGGACAAACACGCTCTGAATACCTTGCTTCATGACTATATGCCGTTTATCAAAAAATGTGTTTCAAGTGTTTTTTTTAAGGGGCAATCCAAAGCGGACAATCTGACCGATGCCATGCTTGCGTTTGCGCACAGCGTCCAGACATATAACCCAGAGCAAGGAGCGTTTGTTCAATATGCGGCGACTGTTATTCGCAACCGTCTTCTCGACAACGCACGCAAAGATCTGTCTATTCAAAAACGTTTTTGGCCGTTTTCTGCCGCAGCAGGCAAAAAAGACTTGCCTTGGGAAACAGACGTTTCCATGCGGACTTATGACATTGCGGAAGAGGAGCAAAACTTACGCCTTGAGATCGAAGAGATTAATGGTGAATTTGCCAAGTGGGGTTTTTCGTGGGCGACCCTCTTAAAAAAATGCCCCAAACAGGAACGTTCCCGCCGTATAACGTTACGCATAACTAACGTTATACGCAATGATACTGCTTTGCTGGCGGACACACTCAAGAACCGTCAACTGCCGCTTTCGCACCTTGCTGAAACTTTTCCGCGTAAAACGGTAGAAAAATATCGGCACTACATCGCAGCACTTATTATTATTACGAAGGGAGATTATCCCTATGTTTATTCCTTTATACCCCAGCCTTTTGTTGAGGAGGAAAATACATGAAAGGAGTAATAGTGCAAATTGGGGAACCCAAAAGCATTGTTTTGTTTAATAACGGAAAAATCAGAGCGATACCGACTCCTCTAAACTGCCATGTAGGAATGGTTGTTACCGTTAAATATAACCATCTGCCAAAAATTCTTATTGCCATTTTTACCGCTGCTCTTTTGATTGCGTTAGGTGTTTTTATCGGAGTGTACTTTTTGGGCGGCTCTGCTGAAACGCCGCTGCCTGATAGACCCTGGCCGGGAGGCCGCCGGCAAATGATGGAAAGGCTTGAGCGGCATCATCCTGAACGCCCGCCCCTTCTGGAAAGGTCTTGGGGCAGAAGACATCGGTCGCCGACAATTTAACAGGCCGCCCTTCGAGTTTCTGTTTAAGAAAATTTATCACGAACGATACAAAATTCGATCTAACAAAAA
>WQWD01000377.1 GCA_009785545.1 Treponema sp.
AGAAAGACTGAAAATCGGTTTAATATGTATCTTTGCTCCGCCTGTTGTTGTGTTTGGCGTAGTGTTGTTTCATACTTATATTTAAGTGACAGGCAGCAGATGAACTGCGGGCAAGGTATTATTACAAGGGGAGAAACGAACGTGAAAATACCGTCATGTTTTTTCGGAACCAAACCGGAAGTAAAAAGGGAGTGCGCCAAGGTTGCGCGTAAGGTATGGAAAGGCGTACCGCTTTTAGAAGCGGTTGCAGGGTATGAGCTGATTGATACCAAAGAAAACCGAAAAGCTCTTGTTGTATATAACCCGGTTGGGTCAAGCGCACAGGAACAGCATTTTTACCTTACCTTTCTGGTAGATACCATACAAAGTCTGTATTATAATAAAATATATCCGGAAGATGATGAAGAAAAAATTGACCGAATATTAAACCAGCTTATAGAATATGATTGGAGTATTCTGGGCTTATGTGAGCAACAGTCTGCAATATGGTATCAAGGCAGAAGACATGATCGGCGGCATAGGTTTCAGCCATATTTGCGTAAAATGTACGAATTTTGGGACATTTTTAAACGAGAAGGCAGGCGGTACATAGGACTTGGAGGAGGGAAACATACAACACTTTGGGAAGCAAATAATGCATTACAGAATATTTTGTACAAAATGGGGGTTCCAGACAAAAAGGTAGATGCTTACAGGGCTTATGATGATTTAAGGGGGCTTTGCGACAAATACAATCTTCTGACACTGGATGTTTTAAATGACCCGGAAATTTATAAACAGTGGAAAAGTTAAGGCAAGGGGAAAAATGAAGATACCAGCGTGTTTTTTTGGAACAAAACCGGAAGTAAAAAGAGAATGCAACAAGGTAGCCCGCGTTTTGGAGTAAACTTCGAGGGGGCTCACGGCGGGAGATTAAACAACTTTTGATGAATACCAAACTTGCTATAGATGATGTAAAGTTTTTAACACCGCTCTTTAAGAAACCCTGGGTATATATCATTATTTGTATAGTAATAGTAATATATTTTTATTTGTTTCATATTCTTGTTCCGCGTGAGACATATGGAATACTAGAGTGGGATAGAAGCTCAAAGGTTCTTTTGCTCTGTTTTTCTTCCATACTTATCTTCTTTATGTTTTTTCTTGGCCCTTCGCCTTTTGCCCAAAAAATAGAAACGAGGCTAATGCGAAGCGGTATAGTTCTTGGATTGATTGCCCTAACAATGATATGCGTAACCGCTATTGGAGGAAAGTTTTATAGGTTTGATCATGAAAAGCTTGAAACATATAGACGCTTTTTTCCTTTTAGAAATGCTCCATATGTTAGAATAGGAAATACATTATATTATGAAAACATTGCAGATGTTAGATTCAGGGGTGGTGAGGGAGCTTTCAGCATAGAATTTATATTTGAGGAAGGCAGGAATAGATCTATAGGTATTTCAAGTGCATCATTTAGAATGCGCAGCAATTTTTTACTAACTTTATACAGAGAATGTGATTGGCTTCGTGAATCTATTGTAAGAGAGTTTGGTTCTAATGATCGAAGAAAAACATATATTGAAAGAGAGCTTGGCAGAAGGACACTTTGGTATTTCGATGCCCTGCATTTTGCAATTTGGGGTGTTTCTATCTGGGCATTTCTAATTATCGTTATAGGGCTAGTGTTATATGTGTTAAAAATAGATAAACGTTATAAGGATAAGACAAGAGTCTTCGATATAGGGACAGTAACAATTATGGATGTACCTTCTTGATATGAATAGTAGTTTTTTGGACTTATAAAGAAGTTATGGATGGGCTTGCTCAAATAGGCTTGGCGTTAGGCGGCGTTGAATACAGCGGAATGTTACCTACAATAACAGGGGAGATAGCAGAAAGCTTTGGGATTGTAGGTGAAACTGGCAGAAGCAGGATAAAGGCTGGCGTAGGGCTTGCAGGATCAGCGATGGGAGGAGTGATGGTACCATTTAAAAAATTGGGAACGCTGATATCATTTGCCGACATTGGAATTTCTGCTGTCGATTTTGCACGGGCGTTAAATTTAATTAATTTTGGTAATACTGTACGGCCTTCGGGAAAACCAACACTTGGCGAAACATTGGAACTGTACGGAAGGTATCTACAGTGGCGGAGTGCCGACACACCGGAAAGCGATTGGATCGCCGGATATTTGAAAGGTCGGCTATTGCTAGATTTTGATATGATAATTAACGATCCAGACGCCCCAGATTACGCTCAAGACTATGCGATAAAAATACGGAACAGATTAACAGGGGTTAATTAATTAAAGTAAAGAAGGGGTAAATCTTTATGCAGAACTATGTCAAAGCAATGATAATTCAATCTGCGATAGTATTTGTCGGTACAATATTAGGGGTGGGTTATGGGTTCTTTTTCTATTTTTATCTGTCACCTTATCTGTCACCTTATCTGTCTCTTTTTTTTCTTATGCTTGGGTTTATGTGGATAGTGAGTATACCGCTAGGAATATATTTCATTTTTGGAAAGCATGTGTTTTTTTGGCATGGCAATACCTCAAAGGAAGAA
>WQWD01000378.1 GCA_009785545.1 Treponema sp.
AAACCGAGAGTTGTGCATCAAAACGGTGTGGTTTCCTACGGGCTTCAGCGAAGTGGAAAAAATTATAATCGAAAAAACAAATTTAACTATGAAAAATTTTTCAAAATACGGAACTATTCTAACAAGAGAAGAATCCAAGACAATTAGAGGTGGTGGATGTATTGATTGGGACAGCGGCTACGTTGGCGATCCTGAAGTTGGCGGGTGTAGGGCAACCTGTGACAATGGTGGTACACATTCTGTTCAGGATTGCACAGGTGCCACATTCCGAAACGTTTGCGGAGATAGTGGCGGATCGTGTAGCTGTGCTTAGTATCACAATCTGTTTCATTAAAGGAGGGTAATTTTGTTTGCCCTCCTTTAGCAACATCGCATAAAACACAATATTTGAAAATTAAAGAATGATATCATGAAAAAAGTACTTTTTGTATCAACTCTGACCATACTGTCTTTTTGCATGAACGCACAAGAGGTTATTATCAATGGGATATCCATACATGAGTGCATGGACGATAGAATTACTATTTGGCATGATTTTTCTCCGTTTGGTGTCAATAATGCTTTTTTCAGCCATAGAGAACAGGCAAGGAGTTTCTTTATACCTAAAAAAAACGGCATATTCAAACAAAAGTTGCCCGTAGAATCATATCAAGTGGGAAGAATAGACGGCATGCAGAATGTGAGCGAAGGATGGCATAGTAAACCACAGTGGATTTTCATGACTCCCGGCGATTCCGTTTTTTTTGTTGCAGATTCCATGTACCTTAAGGGTTGGGACTCTGAAAAAACACGTTTTATTATATTCCGTTTTTCAGGGGAAAATGCCGCACACTACAATTGGAGTTATAAACTTGATTCCGTTTTAGGTTCGGGCGTTCGTCCTTCTTTTAGAAGGGGCGATAACCCATTCGACTACAGAATTTTGCTTACTGAAAGAAGAGACAAATCACTCCGTTTTTTAGAAGCATATAGGCAAAGATACAATGTATCGGATCAGTTTTACAACTTTGCAAAAGCCTCGATAAAGAATGAATTTATTTGGAATTTATTCTGGCCTGTACGCAGTGGGTTGATTGAAAGGTCTGAGGTGTGTCCCTCCTATTTTATAGGTAATTTTTTAACCCCTGTGATAAATAATCATCTCTCAGCTTGGGGTTATCATGCTGTAATGGGAAGGTATTTTTTTGGTACTCTAGATGAACCTTGGGAGCGGATGGATTCGCTTTTTAACTATTTTATCCATAATTATGATGAGCAAGAAAGAGCTTATCTGGTCAGCGTACTGATTGGGATGCTTGCACAGAGACAGCAAAATAGTTGTAGAGAGCAGTTTTTTAGGATAGTGGAAGATGCTTTAACCTTCGTTGAAAATCCTCGATATTTGCAATACATTGACAGAGCAGTCACATTTTTTGCGATGGGCAATAATCCTTTTCCGGAAGATGTGTTATCAAAAACTAGACTAAAAGAATATAAAAGTGGTGAGATTTTTACATTGGAAGAGGTTTTAAAAAAATATAAAGATAGACCTATATATATTGCTTTTTGGGCAAGTTGGTGTGGTCCTTGCCTAATAAACATGGAAAACTCGCAACAAGCAAAAGCTTTTCTGAAAGAGAGAGGTGTAAAATTCATATACATATCTACCGATACAAGAGAAGAAGCGTGGCGGAATACATCTCAAAGAAAAGGCGTTACCCAAAACCAGTACCTCCTTTTAGACAGTCGCACCTCTCCACTAACAAATCATGTAAGAATTACGAACATACCCCGGTATATTCTTTTGAATGCTGAACATATTATTGTAGATGGAAATGCTCCACCGCCAATACCTGCGCATTTTAATAGTCTCAGAAACAGTATCAATAGATTATTTATGAGGACGGTTACCTTTTAAACATCATTCCTGCTCATTTCAAAAAATATATTTATGAAACTCATGTCTGCACTAAACATCTTCAGTCAACACGAAAACGATTCTAACACAAAACTTGCTTTTCCCACTTTTTTTACTTACCTTTGTGGTGCTGAAAGAAAAGAGGGAAGAAAACAAAAAACACCTTCCAAAATGAAACTGCGTCTTTTCACTACTGCTTGCTGTTTATCGCCCATTGCTTATTTTTGGGGTACGGCAACCTGTTCTAATGCGCTGAATTTCAGTGATTTACACTCCTCCCCAAATCATGCATATACAGTTGGTATACAACGCGTTGTGCGGTTTTTATTTCCTTGTTTTTATACGCGAGCGACTATATTTGGTACATAATGAAATCAAACTTGGCAGGTTTAGCTCCTGCTATGGTTTCCCTTGTTAGCAGGAGCGGTAACCTAAAATAAAGGGAAAAACAAAACCGAGAGTTGCATACCAAAATGGGATGATTTCCTGCGGGCTTCGGCGGAAGTGGAAAAAATTATAATCGAAAAACAAATTTAACTATGAAAAATTTTTCAAAATACGGAACTATTCTAACGAGAAGTGAAGCCAAAGAAATCAAAGGTGGTGGCTGCGATGAGAATGACAACTATCACGGCGGTGATCCTGA
>WQWD01000379.1 GCA_009785545.1 Treponema sp.
ATAATGGATGGAAAAATAGCTTAAAAATTAATTTTCAAAATTGCCTCCTGCCCATCTCTTGCCCAACGGGCAATAATCCGATAAATTGAGATCATGTCAAACTCGTTAAACGCTATTTTTGCATCTCTTAAGCAGGCGCAGGCGGAGCTTGCAGTGCAAAACCGTGCCGCAAAAGACAATGCCCTTGCCGCTGCCGCCGCTGAGATAGACAGGGATCGTGCCGCTATCTTGGAGGCAAATGCTCGTGATGTTGATAAAACCCGCAAAAACGGCACGAAGGAAAGCCTCGTCGATCGACTGCTTCTTAACGACAAACGAATTGACGGCATTATCGAAGGAATCGAAACTATCATCAGGCAGGAAGACCCTATTGGGAGAGTACAGGCGGGATGGACTTTGCCTAATGGTTTGCAAATTGAAAAGGTTACTGTCCCTATTGGTGTTGCGGCAATCATTTATGAGTCACGTCCCAATGTTACTGCGGACTGCGCCGCACTTGCGTACAAGGCAGGCTGCTCAATCCTTTTGCGAGGCTCCTCGTCTGCGCTTGAATCCAACAAGGCGCTTGTGTCTGCAATCAAAACAGGACTTGCCGCCGGGGGCGGGATAGCTGATGCCGTCTCACTTGCCGATTCCGGCGACAGAGATGAAATTGACACAATACTTAAAGCGCACGGTTTTATTGACGCAGTTCTTCCTCGTGGAGGAGGAGAGCTGATCCGCCGTGTTGTGGAAAATGCCCGTGTTCCAGTTATCGAAACGGGCGAAGGCAATTGCCACATTTATGTTGAGCCGTCAGCTTTTCAATCTGATAACGGCCTCGAACAAGTAATCGAAATTATTTTAAATGCAAAACTGCAAAAACCCGGAGTGTGCAACGCTGTGGAAACCTTGCTAATTCACGAAGATGCAGTTAACAAACTGATGCCTGCGTTAGCGGAAAAGCTAACAGGTAAAGCCGAACTCAGGTGCGATCTTGCCTCAAAGATTGCCATTGGTTTAATTCCGCCGGTTTTAGAATTGAAGGATGTGGAAGACGAAGACTGGGAAACCGAATTTCTCGACAACATTCTTGCCGTAAAGACCGTTTCGTCATGTGATGAGGCAATAGCTCACATCAACCGTTATGGGACAAAACATTCAGAGGCAATTCTTACCAACGATTTAAGAGCGGCGGAACTTTTCCGTTCGAGGGTTGATGCAGCTTGTGTTTACGTTAACGCATCGACACGATTTACAGACGGCGGCCAGTTTGGTTTTGGCGCAGAGTTGGGAATCAGCACGCAAAAATTTCATGCCAGAGGGCCGATGGGTCTTGAAGCTCTTACGACAATAAAGTACCTTGTAACTGGTAACGGGCAAACAAGGGCATGATAACACAATTAATAAAAGATTCACGAAAGATAATTTTTAAATTTGGATCCAATACTCTTGCCGGGCAAGACGGAAAGATCAACGAAGCTTTTCTTTCGGAATTTGCCGATCAATCTGCAGCACTTATAAAAAACGGCAAACAAATTGTTTTGGTATCATCAGGCGCTCAGGTGGCGGGGCTTTCTACAATGGATAAATGGGCACGCAAGAAGGATATTCACTACAGGCAGGCTTTGTGTGCAGTTGGGCAGGT
This sequence comes from Treponema sp., assembly GCA_009785545.1. Classification (GTDB taxonomy): domain Bacteria; phylum Spirochaetota; class Spirochaetia; order Treponematales; family Breznakiellaceae; genus WQXQ01. Next base: position 1,628 of record WQWD01000379.1, read on the forward strand.
ACAGCTCATGGATGCGTGGCGGCGTGCGTTCGCTCAGCATGATTTGCACATAGCGCAAATACTTTTAACACGAGATGATTTTAACGATACCAACAGAACATTAAATATGCGTAACACCCTTTTTACATTGGTAGACGAAGGCATTATTCCGATTATCAATGAAAATGATACTGTCTCTATCGAGGAAATAAAAATCGGCGACAATGATACTTTGGCGGCACGTTCGGCAGTTCTTTGGAGTGCGGATCTATTGATACTTTTCAGCGATGTTGACGGACTGTACGAAAAAAACCCAAAAGAATTTGCTCAAGCCGTATTGGTTGAAGAAGTACATGACATAAAAAATGTGCGAAAAAACATCACCATTGGAGAAACCAATAATTTTGGAACAGGCGGCATTGCGACAAAACTTGACGCAGCAGAAATGGCTTTATCCTATGGTATTCCCACGATCCTTGCCAACGGTGGAAAACCACGCAGTCTGGAAGCACTTGCGGCGGGGAATCAAAAAGGAACTGTGTTTCTGGTTTAACTAATTATTTGTTACTGGATTGCCTGTAAATCATAATCGCAAAAGCAATGATAAAAAGGAATGCTCTTACGGTTAGCAATACAAAAGATACTAATGGAACCAAGCCAAAAATGAGAAACTCATCGGCGGTTATCCCAAAAGTTACTAATATCGAATATACAGTTTCAATATACGTGATGATAATACCAAAAATTATCAACATCCAAGGCGCATCTCTTATCTTTGGCCAAAGAAAAATAGCTAAAAAAGCTGCTATCGCTCCAAGTATTAGCTGGCTGATAATAAAAATAACTTGTCCTGTGTCCATATTTTCATTATCTTCGTAATATCAGATAATATCAAGTAACCATTTTATGTTCTCATTATTTATGCTATAAT